>NZ_VHLC01000009.1:0-133973 GCF_006547355.1 Myxococcus sp. AB036A
GGTTGCTGGGGTTGGCGGGCGCGTGGGCGTGTGGGGGCACGTCCCTGGACGAAGACGTGGACGCGGCGTGTGCGGGGTTGTTGCCCGGTGATGTCGCCATCACCGAATACCTCAACGACCCGGTGGGGACGGACACGGGTCAGGAGTACGTGGAGCTGCACAACCCCACGCGCGGCCCCGTGGACCTGTATGGGCTGACGCTCTACGCGTCCCGCGCGGATGGCTCGCAGGAGACAGCCTATGCCGTCCTTGAGGAGATGACGGTGGCGGCGGGAGACTACCTGGTGCTGGGCGACGTGCGCGACGGGCCGGTGCCCGCGCACGTGGACCACGCCTATGGCGACGGGCTGGGGGCGTTGGGGAACTCGGGCGGACGGCTGGGCATCCGGTGCGGTGAGCGGGTCCTGGACGAGGTCCCGCTCTCCGCGCCCGCGAAGAGCGGGGCGTCGCGCATCTACGACGGCCGCCTGGTGCCGGACATGGCGGGGAACGACGACCTGTCTCGCTGGTGTGACTCGCCTGACGCCGGTGCCGGCGGGACGTTCCAGGGGAGTCCTGGCGCCGCGAACGCACCTTGTGGCCCCGTGGGTGACGCGGGTGTCCCCGAGGACGCGGGCGTGGTGGTGGCGACGTGCAGGCCCGCGGGCGCCGATGCGGTGAGGCCTGTCCTGCTTCCGGCGCCTGGAGAGCTGGTCATCACTGAGTTCATGGTCAATCCGCGTGGCGACGACACGTTGGGTGAGTGGGTGGAGCTGCGAGCCACGGCCCCCGTGGACCTCAACGGCGTGACGCTGGTCGCTGAGGCGGGTGAGGCGACGGTGAAGGCGGAGGGTTGCCTGTCGCTCTCGGCGGGGGAGTACGCGGTGCTGGCCCGTCGCACGGATGCCACCCTCAACGGAGGGCTTCCTCCGCCCATGGCGACGTTCAACATGGACCTGCGCAACGCGGGCGGCCGGTTGCAGGTGAAGGCCGGGGGCGTGGTGCTCGACGCGGTCGATTACGGTCTGGCGGTGGATGGCGTGGCCACGCAGGTGTCCGCACCGCTCGCGGATGCTGTCCAGAATGACGCGCCCTCCGCATGGTGCGCAGCCACGGCCGCCTATGGCTCGCGCGGCAACATGGGGACGCCCGGTCGTGGGAATCGTGTCTGTGAGGGAGACGGGGGCACGCCGGGCGGCGTTGGCGACGGTGGAACCTCCGATGGCGGCGTGGATGCCGGGACGCTCGAGGACGGATGTATTGACCGGACCACCGGAAGGACGCGTGCGCGCAGGGGGCCCGATGGGGGCTCGCTCGTCCTCACCGAATTCATGGCGGACCCACAGGCGGTAGCGGATGCCACGGGGGAGTGGGTGGAGGTGCTCGCGCTGCGCGACGTGGACCTCAATGGAGTGTCGCTGTCCAACGAGAGCGGAGGCCGCTCGACGTTCGACTCGGCGCTGTGTCTGGCCGTGAAGGCAGGAGGCCGCGCGGTCCTGGCGCGCAGTGAGGATGCGTCCCTCAATGGCGGGCTGCCCGCGGTGCTCGGCACCTTCAACTTCAACCTGGCGAATACAACGGGCAGCCGGAAGCTCGAGCTCTCGCTGAAAGGGCGCGTGCTCGACGCCGTGTCGTGGACCGGCGCGGCCATCCCAGGTGTGTCCTCACAGCTCGACCCCGGGCGCAGTGACCCTCAACGCAATGACTGGCCCGGGAGCTTCTGTCCCGCCCCCGAGTCGGCCCGTTATGGCCGGGGAGACCGAGGCACGCCGGGAGGGGTGAACCGCGCATGCGCGCTTTGATGAAAGGTGCGTTGGCCTGTTTGCTGGCGGCCTGTGGCGGGGGTGAAGCGGAGGTCTCTTGCGGCCCCGCTTCAGGACGGGTGGCGGAGGTCTTGGACGGGGACACGGTCGTCCTGGAGAGCGGCGAGCGTGTTCGCTACCTGCTCGCGGATGCACCGGAGCGCACGGGCGCGGGCGGTGACTGCTTCGGTCCGGAGGCGCATGCCTTCAACCGGGGCCTCGTCGAGGGCAGGCAGGTCACGCTGACCTATGGCGAGGCGTGCGAGGACCGCTTCGGCCGGCTCCTCGCCTACGTGTCCGTGGAGGAACGCGAGGTGAACACGCTGTTGGTGGAGAGAGGCCATGCCTGCGTGCTCCACGTTCCTCCCGCGGGTCGTTCGAGACGCGCGGAGTTCCAGGCACTGGAGGCGCAGGCCCGGCTGGCGAGGCGCGGTGTCTGGGGGGCCTGCGCGCCCGTCCCCTGTCAGCGGTGAGCCACCTGTCGGACGAGGCTCCGCCGTGGCTGTCTCTCCCGCGAGGCATCATCCGAGCCCGACTCGGAGACGGGCAGTCCCGCCGGGGGATGGGATGTATCCCAATGATAACAGCCACGCGCGGCCCGCATGGAGAGGGCGGGCGTTCCTGGTTGGGGGGCTGGTGAGGACATGCCAGGGCAATCATCGACCATGAAGGCGCGCGCATGAGCCCAAGCGTCACGCCGACGCTCTCGCTGCCGGACGTCTTGGATGTCCTGCGGGAGGACATCACCCGGCGCCTGATGGCGGGGGTGGGCGCCGCGCTCGGAGCGCTCGCGCCCCTGGCAATCGCGGAGGCGGGGGCCCTCCACAAGCTCGTGGGGCGGCTCGGGGCGCTGCTCCGAACCCCCTCCATGGCGGCGCGGCTGGCGGAGGCTCGCACCCTGGGCCGTGAGTATGGACGTGAGCGCTACCTGGCCGGCTTCGGCATCAGCTCGCTGGTGCTCGAATATGGCGCGCTGCGCGAGGCCATCCTCGAGAGCCTGGAATGCGTGGGCTGGGTCCCCGAGCTCGCGGGGCTGCGCGCGCTGACCCAGGTGCTCGACGCGGGGCTGGTGGAGGCGGTGGGCCAGTCGTCCCTGGAGGACGAGCGCACCGCGCGGGCGACGGGGGCCTGGCTGCACGGGCTGCTCGACCACGCGCCGACGCTCATCTACGCCAAGGACACGGCGGGCCGGTACCTCTACGTGAACCACGGTTTCGAGAGGGCCTCCGGCAAGCTCCGGCGCGATGTGATGGGGCGCACCGACTTCGACCTGTTCTCCGAGGAGGTCGCCAGCACCTTCACCGGCAATGACCGGCAGGTGCTGGACTCCGGCCAGCAACTCACCATTGATGAGCACGTGCCGCTCCTCGACGGGCTGCACGTCTTCCAGACCCTCAAGTTCCCCCTGCCGGACGCGCAAGGGCGTGTCGTTGGCGTGTGTGGCTTCTCCACCGACTTCACCGAGGCGAAGCGGCTGGAGCGCGAGCGGGACGAGGCCCGCGAGCACCTGCGCCGCATCGTCACCCAGTTGCCCGTCATCCTCTGGGCCACGGACGCGCAGGGCATCATCACCCTCTTCGAGGGCGAGCGGCTGAGCGCGCTGGGGTTGGAGCGAGGCGCCTACGTGGGACGCTCCGCGTTCGACGTGTACCGCGACCGGCCGGACCTCGTGGCCGCCACGCTGCGCGCCCAGGAGGGCCAGTCCTTCACCCTGGAGGTGGAGATGGCGGGCTCCTATTTCATGACGGGCGTCTCCCCCGTCATCGGGCCCGACGGCAGCGTGGTGAGCGTGGCGGGCGTGTCGCTGGACATCAGCGAGCGGCGGCGCGCCGAGGAGGTTCTGCGCCAGTCGGAGATGCGCTACCGGCTGGCCACGCTGGCGACCAGCGACGTCATCTACGACTGGGACCTGGACGCGGGGACCATCGAGTGGAGTGAGCTGGCCGCCGTCCAGTTCCGGCTGGCCTCGCGCGCCCCGCCGCGGGACCTCGCATGGTGGACGGAGCACATCCATCCGGAGGACCGCGAGCGGATTGCCCGGGACATGCAGGCCGTCATCGACCAGGGCGCGAGCCATTGGGCGGACGAGTACCGCTTCCTGCGCGGGGATGGCACCTGGGCCGTGGTCGCCGACCGGGGGCAGGTGGTCCGGGACGCCGAGGGCCACGCGGTGCGCATGGTGGGCGCCATGCAGGACATCACCGAGCGGCGGGCCACGGAGCTGGAGGCGAAGCAGCGCGCGGAGTTCGAGCAGCTCCTCATCGGCATCGTCAGCCATGACCTGCGCAACCCCCTGGCCGCCATCAGCATGTCCGCCACCGCGCTGCTGCGGCGGGAAGGCCTGGATGAGCGGCTGCGCAAGGGCCTGGGCCGCATCCTCTCCAGCGCGGAGCGCGCCACGCGCATGCTGAGGGATTTGCTCGACTTCACGCAGGCCCGGCTGGGCGGTGGCATTCCCATTGAGCCCCAGTGGCTGGACCTGCACGAGCTGACCCGGCAAGTGGTGGAGGAGGTCCGGCTCACCCGCCCGGAGCGGACGCTGAAGCTGGAGTGCCGGGGAGACGGCTACGGGCTGTGGGACGCGGACCGGCTGGCCCAGGTCATCACCAACCTGGTCAACAACGCGCTCAGCTACAGCCCGGAGCACTGCCCGGTGCGCATCCGCACGCATGGGCTGCGCGACGACGTGCTGCTGACCGTCCACAACGCAGGCGGGCCCATTGAGCCGGAGCTCCGGGCCCGCATGTTCGAGCCGATGAAGCGCCCGGAGCGCAAGGGCGCCCGGGGTGGCGGACTGGGGCTGGGCCTCTTCATCGTGAAGCACATCGTGGATGCCCACGGCGGCGTGGTCCGCGTCCACTCCACGGAGCAGGAGGGAACCACGTTCCAGGCCCGCCTGCCCCGCCAGCCCATGTCGCCTGCTCGCCCGGACGTCGACGCTCCGTGACACCGTGACGCTTGCTCCAGGGGGCCCAGCCCGGCTAGCACTGGGTCCGTGGTGACACGTTTTCCCTGGAGGGTTTCATGAAGAAGGTCCTCATCGGACTGGGCATCGGCTGCGGTGTCTTCATCCTGGCGGGCATCGGCTTGATGCTGGCGGGTGGCATCTGGGCCAAGAACAAGTTCGGCGGCAGCATCGAAGCCATGCAGACGATACAGGCCCAGGAGCAGGAGCTGACACAGCTCAACGCCAGCAATTCATTCAAGGCGCCCCCGGAGGGGCAGGTGTTGCCGTTGGACGAGCAGCGGCTGCTGGCCTACCTGACGGTGCGCGAGTCGGCGCTGCCGGCCTTCAAGGCCTTCGAGGCGAAGTCCAAGGAGTTCGAGGCCCAGCACGCGGGCGACGGTGACGAGAAGCCGGGCTTCAACGCGGCCGTGGACGCCGCGGGCCTGTTCATGGGGCTGATGGCGGACGTGCGCAAGGCGTACATCGCCGGCCTCAAGGCGCAGGGGATGTCCCCCGCCGAGTTCCAGAGCATCACCACCACCGTCTACGCCTCCATGGTGGCCGACAGCCTGGACCAGCTTGGCGCCGCGGCGGAGCAGGGCCGGAAGATGATGGTGACGCAGCTGGCCGAGGTCGACAAGCGGCTGGCGGACGGCTCGCTCGCCGACGAGGAGCGCGCGCAGTTGGAGGAGGCCCGGGCGCAGCTCCAGGAGACGCTGGACGCGATTGAGGAGCCCGGCGCGAACGAGGAGCAGCCGCTGTCCGAGGCATCCAAGAAGGCGGCCACCGCCAACGTGGAGCTGCTGAAGAAGCACAAGGAGCGCGTGGAGCTGATGGCCAACGTGGCCTTCGACGGCTTCGTGCTGGGCGGTGCCGGCGCCGACGGTCAGGCCGCGGGCCTGGAGTAGCCGTTCCGCCGTATCAGGGGCGTTCCCGGCTCAGGCCTCCCGTTTCACGGGGGCGCCGGGCCGGGACGCCGCAGCCCCTGTGTCGAGCTTGACGATGAAGGACTTGTCGTAGCCCGCTTGTGTCGCCGGTGGTTGCCTGGCGTTCCCGTGGGAGCCCGTGTTGCCGGACTGCTCGGCCGGGTCCACCGCCAGCAACACCAGCACCACGGCCCAGAAGACAATTCACATCCAGGGCGGCACGCTCCGCATGGCGGAGTCAACCGATGCATGCCTGCCTCCGCGCGGGCGTGCGCACCCGGATTGTGCGCCGCGTTGCAGTTGCAGGCGTTTTTCACATGCGCAATGGATTGCGCCCGCCAAAGGTAGGCGTGTGTGGCCTTCCATCCGCCCGGCCTCTCCCTTTGCGGCCAGCCCTCCGTGAGATATGCAAGCCATTGAACATGCCGAAAGTCACTTCGCGCGGGGAGGGGCGCGTGAACCTGTGAGGAATGGAGTTGGACGTCTGATGAACAAGGTCATCTTCGCCTGTGTACGCAACGCTGGCCGCTCGCTGATGGCGGAGGCGTTCTTCAATGTGATGGTAGACCCCCAGAAGGCGCGCGCCGTCTCCGCGGGGACGCAGCCTGGCGACAAGGTGCATCCCGAAGTGCTCGCGGCCATGCGGGACATCGGCATCGACCTGCACGACGTGAAGCCCCGCCTGCTCACGGACGACCTGACCCAGGACGCGCAATGGCTCATCACCCTGGGATGTGGCGAGGCCTGTCCCCAGGTGCCGGGGCTCCAGCGCGAGGACTGGCCGCTGGAAGACCCCAAGGACAAGTCGGACGTCCTGGTCCACCGCATCCGCGACGAGCTGGCCGCCCGCGTGGCCGGACTGCTGGAGCGCGAAGGGTGGATGCGCGCCGGCTAGTGCCGCTTCGAACGCGTGCTCATTCCAGGTGGTAGTTGAAGGGCAGCTCGACGGTAACCCGGTCGCCGAGCGCCGGCGGTGGCGGTGGAAAGGGCGCGGCATGTCGCACCGCCTCCTGCGCGGCTTCGCACAGGAGGGGGTGGGGGCAGGGGCCCAGCACCCCCAGGGCCACCAACTGGCCCTGCACGCCCACGGAGATGCGCAGCACCAAGGACCCTTCGATGCCCGCCATCCGCGCCTCGTGGGGGTAGGGAACGTCCTCGAAGCGGTCGCGGAACATCTGTTCGAAGTAGCGCCGGGCCATGTCCTCGCGGTTGTCGGGGGCCGTGGCGGGTGGCGGCTCCACGAGCAACCCCGGGAAGCCGGGCCCCAGGGCGCGCTGGGTGATGCCCGCCACGGCGCGGCCCGCCAGGCTGTCACGGTCATGGGCTGGGATGCCGGCGGGGCGCCCGACGGACAGCGGCTCCGCGAGCTCGGAGGCGCGCGGTGCCGCGACGGGGCGCGACGGTGAGGGGGCGCGCGAGGGGCGAGGCCTGCGCGCGGTCCGGGACCGAAGAGGCGCGGGGGCTGGCCCGGTGACGTCCCCCACCGGGGCCGAAGGTGGCAGGGCGGTCAGGCGGAGCACGAGGACTTCTCCCCGGGTGGTTTCGCCGTCGAGCCGTCGCGGCGTGCCGTGCCAGAAAGAGGCCGCGCCGATGAGCGCCGCGGCGTGCAGACCGATGACGGCCAGGACCAGCATCAGCGTGCGTTGACGGCTTCCGGCCTCTGTCTCGTGGCCACGGAAGGCCGAGGCGAACAGAACACCCTCTGGCGGGCGGGCCTTCGCTGGTGCGTCCGGCATGGTGTTCCCCCCTCTCCCGCCCGCGTCTCGCCTCGGGATGGGGGTAGTGGCGCGCGTGTCGGGCGTGAAGGGCTCCAGGGCCGCGGGCGTGTGCGGCGGTCCGCACTCAGCCGGCGCGGTGTCGGGCGGCCTTCAGGGCGGGGACACCGGAGGACGGGGTTTGCGGAAGACCACGGTGAGGTTGTTGCTGGGCATGTCCACCACGCGCTCGCGCTCCAGGCCATGCAGAGCGGCCTCGGCGGTGACGGCCTCCAGCGACCTCACGCCCCACGCCGGGTTCCTGGCGCGGAGGGAGGCGTCGAACTCCAGGTTGCTGGGGGCCGTCTCGCGGCCCTCGACGAAGTAGGGGCCATACAGGACGAGCAGCCCGCCGGGAGGCAGCGCCCGGCCCGCGCCCCGCATCAAGCCCTGGCAGGCCGTCCAGGGGGCGATGTGAATCATGTTCACGTTGAGGATGACGTCCGCGGCCGTCTCCGGCCAGGACTCCGCGCTCGCGTCGAGCCGGCGCGGCGGCAGCAGGTTGGGCGGGCCTTCCTCGGTGCGCCACGCCTCGATGCTCTCCAGCGACTCCGCGTCCACGTCGGTGGGCTGCCAGACGAGGTGGGGGAGCGCTCGGGCGAACCACGCCGCGTGCTGGCCGGTGCCGCTGGCCACCTCCAGTACCCTGCCGGAGGCCGGGAGGACTTCGCGGAGGACAGCGAGCAGGGGCTCGCGATTGCGTTCCGTAGCCGGGGCGTGACGCTTCATCCCCCGGGTTTCGCACATCCGCCGTGTTCCGGGCGAGCGCCGCCCCCCTCCGCCAGTGGACGACCTGCGCGCCGCCCCGGGAAGCGAGTGGGCGGAGCGGGGCGTGGGCCTCCTGCCGTGACTCCGGGTCCGGGCTGGAAGAAACGTTCCGTCCACGCCCGTTTGTTTCCCACCCGGCAATTCCCAGCCCCCCGGGTCGAGCAGGGGTGTCACCCTCAGGTGGTCCCTGGGGGGTACATTGGGGGCATGGTTCCACGGCAGGTGGGCGGGTCGGGCGTTATCTCTGGCGTTACCGTCTCCCAAAGAGGAAAGTTCACCCAGGGCTCCCCTTCCTGCCGGGCGAGCGGGCACTGGGATGTACTCCTGCGCCCGCGGGTTACACTGCCAGGCGTGGTTCCCAAGCAGGGCGGGGCGCTTCACATATGTGTACGGTCCCTTGTTGTCGCGGACCTGCCTGCCACACCTTTGGGGGGGCAGGCCTGAAACCCAATTCGGAGGAGAGTCACCATCATTCGCGAACAGAGAAGCAGCCGCGGCGGGAGCCGCGACCAGAGAACCAATCGTCGCATCCGTGCCCGTGAGGTCCGCGTCGTCGGGTCTGACGGTAGCCAGCTCGGGGTCATGCCTCTCGAGGCGGCCCTGGACCGTGCCCGGACCGAGGGGCTGGACCTCGTTGAAATCAGCCCCATGGCCAGTCCTCCGGTCTGCAAGATCATGGACTACGGCAAGTTCAAGTACGAGGAGAAGAAGAAGGCCTCGGAAGCGAAGCGTGCCCAGGTCACGGTCCTGCTCAAGGAAGTGAAGCTCCGTCCGAAGACGGAAGAGCACGACTACGAGTTCAAGGTCCGAAATACCCGCCGGTTCATCGAGGACGGGAACAAGGCGAAGGTCGTCATCCAGTTCCGTGGGCGTGAAATCACGCACAAGGAGCAGGGCACGGCCATCCTCGACGACGTGGCCAAGGACCTGAAGGACGTGGCCGTCGTGGAGCAGATGCCCCGGATGGAAGGGCGTCTGATGTTCATGATCCTCGCGCCCACGCCGAAGGTGGCGCAGAAGGCCCGCGAGCTGGTTCGTCAGGCCGCCACCGCCGCCAAGCGGACGCCTCCTCCGGGAGCCCCGGGTGCGGGCAAGCCGGCGGGCGCCAGCAGTGGCGCTGGGGAGAAGGCGGAGGAAGCGGACGAGGAGAAGAAGGAAGCGCAGGCCGCGCCGGCAGCAGCCGAGGCGCAGCTCCCGACGGCGTCCTGAGGGATTGCCGCCACGCGGTGGGTCTGGGTTCCCACCGCGTGCGGCGCCTCGCGAAAGCGGGGAAAGTGTGGCCGCCGCCACACGGGCAGGCAGCCAGGCGTGGCTCGCCGCCCACAGGTTCGGCACAACTTGCCAGGGAAGGGCCGCCCGAGAGGCTGGCAGGCGACTTGAAAAGGAGGGTACTGCTGCCGCAGTCTGTCCGCCCGCGAACGCTCGCGGACCTCCTTTCATCAAGGACGCGTGATGCTGCCTGTCCTCCTCGCCGTGCTGCTGGCGCAGACGCCCGCATCCAATCCCCGTCAACAGGGCGTGCCCATTGGCAAGGGCAAGACGCTCCCTGTCGTCACCCTGTCCGCGCCGTCGGGTGGATGGACGGTGGACCGGATGATGCTCATCGAGGGCACCGTCAGCGACACCACCATTGACCCGGTGGTGGTGTCCATCAACGGCGACCGCTACCTGATGCGCACGTACCGCGGGCGCTTCAGCCGCAAGTTCCCCGCCGCCAGCGGCAAGAACGTCGTCACGGTGATGGCCACCAACCAGGCCGGCACCGCGCGCACGCAGGCCACCAGCTACGCGCAGATTCCGCCGGTGCCCTTCAAGGTGGTGCTCACCAGCGACACCGACGGCGTCTACACCGACCTGCACCTGTACGAGCCCACCGACGCCAGCACCAAGGACGGCACCCTGGACGTGCGGAAGATGGCGCACGTGTACTGGGCCGACACCGCGAGCCCCTCCGGTGGCACCTTCTTCCTCAACTCGCAGGGCGGTGACTTCGACCAGCCCGCGTATGGCCCGTACCTCTACATCCACCGCTCGCCGCCCAAGGGCGTGTACCTGGTGGCCACCAACTACTGGCCCAGCGGCGACAAGGCCCACACCGTGGCCACGCTGAACCTGTCGCTCTTCGAAGGCACGCCGAACGAGATTCGCCGCATGGTGCGCATCCCCCTGGCCACGCCGGGCACCACCCGCGTGCTGGCCTGGGTGAACATGCTCGGGGATGGGCAGGCCGAGGTGTTCGTGCCCTCGCAGGATCCGCGTCCGAAGCACGCCGCGTGGCCGAAGAACCTGGATGAGGCCCTCAAGGCGCTCCAGTCCAATGGGGATGGCGGCGGCGAAGGCGAGTACTGACGTCTCCGTCGTCCGGGGTCTCCACGTCCATGCGCCGCGTCCTTCCCGTGCTCCTGCTGCTCCATGCGCCCGCGCCTCTGGCGAGCGGAACGGTCGGGGTGCGGCCGCTCGTGTCGGCGTCCGAATCGGCTCTTGCGCCGTCGCGCGCGGCCGCTCCGCCCGCGGCGGCTGGGGCATCGCCGCATGCGCCGGCTGCGTCGGCGTCGGAGGCGAAGTCGCACGACGCGGAGGCACCCACGACGCCCGAGACGCGCGACGTGCTGCTCCGACGGGTGGTGGCGCGCGTGGCGCTGGCCCAGGTCCGCAAGCAGGACGCCGCGTGGCATCCGGACCAGCGTGACTGCGCGGGCCTCATCCGCTTCGCCTTCCGTTCCGCGTACAAGCAGGTCGCCGCGGAGCGCCTGTCCACGCCGCTGTGGCGTGACGGCCGGGGCCGCCCGTCCGACTTCGCGGACGCGGAGGTGCTGCTCCAGCAGAGCTTCCAGTTCCTGGGCCGTGACGACGCCACCCGCGAGTCGCTGCGCACCGGCGACGTGCTCGCCTTTCGCCAGGAGCAGGACGCGGGCCCCATCTTCCATCTGATGCTGGTGGTGCGCCCGGAGGACCGGGCCCATGCGCCCGCGCGCGTCGTCTACCACCCGGGGGAGAAGGGCGCCGCGGTGCGCACCGGCGTCCTCCACCACCTGGTCACCGAGGCGCCGCTGGAGTGGCGCCCGGTGCCGCAGAACGCTTCCTTCCTCGGCTTCTTCCGTTTCAAGGAGTGGATGTCATGACATCTCCCAAGAGTGGCCCGCCCAAGGCGCTGCTCATCGGCGTGGTGACCGTCCTCGTGGGCGGCGCCGTGGCCGGAGCCTTCTTCCTGGGCCGGCGCAGCGGGCAGTCCGGCGACGGCGGTGGCACGGTCACGAACCTGCTCGGTGGCGAGCGCAAGGGCCCGCCCAGCGCGGGCGCCGGCGTGGAAGGCATGCCCGAGCCCGCGATGACGGCGCTGGAGGTGCCCGGCACGGCCGCGCCTTCCGCGCTCTGGGTGGACGTGCACCACCCGGGCAAGGTGCGGGATGCGCTGGCAGCCAACGCGTGGCTGCGCGACCAGCTCCAGAAGCCGCTGGGCCAGGGCTTCGTCGGTGCGTGGGCCGCCTTCTTCGGCTCCACCGGCGAGGACCTCCGGGCGGGCTTCAAGGGCGCGGTGCTGGACCTCTTCGCGGGGCAGTTGCTGGACGCGCCCTTCCGCGTGACGTGGTTCGCCGGTGACGCGCGCTCCAGCACGCCGGCCTTCATCCTTCCCAATCCGGGCCGCGCCGCGACGTCCGCGTACGAGGCGCTGGACGGCGTGGCCAGCCGCGGTGGCATGACGGCGCCGCACTGCCCGGGTGGCGGCTCGGAAGGCACCTTCGAGATGAAGCGCTGGCTGGTGGCGGAGCAGACGCTGTGGGCGGGCCGGCTCAAAGACAGGCTGGTGCTCGCGCGCCACCCGGTGGCGGTGCTCCACGGCCTGTGCGCGGAGCTGCCGGCGCTGAAGGCGAAGGACGGCGTGGACGTGGAGCTGGGCTACGACCCGGAGGCCTATGGCCGTGAGGTGCAGCTCTTGTCGAGCGTGGTGGGGTTGGCCCCGGGCACGCGGCTCCAGTTCGGCGTGGAGGCGGGACGGCTGGTGGGCCGGGGCATCGCGGGCGAGCTGCTGGACGGCCCCGCGCGCCTGGACGCCGCGCCCCTGTCCGACGACCTGCTGAAGCTGGTGCCGGAGGACACGCCGGTGCTGCTGGCCTTCCAGCTCAAGCTGCCGGAGTCGTTGGACCCCGCGACGCTCAAGGCATACTGGGAGAAGGGCGGCGGCAAGGGCCCCACGCGCACGCGTCAGGTGGCGCTGGTGTGGACGCCGCGCGGTGATGCGAAGCTGCCCGTGGAGCTGGCCGTGCTGTGGGGCCGCACCGACGACGCGGCCGCGCTGGAGGGCCTGTTCTCCGGTGGCTACAACCGGCTGGTGCGCGGCACCCACTGCAACCATGTGGTGCTGGCGTCCAACGACGCGGAGCTGGAGCGCCTGCGCAAGGCGTGCGCGGGTCAGCAGCCCAACATGCTCAACGCCGCGGGCCCGGTGGTGGCGGGGCTGCGCGCGCCCACCTCGGTGGCCTTCGGGGTGAACACGGGCCGGCTGCTCAGCGGGCTCACCATGGATGGTTACCTGTCCGAGTTCCGGGTCAGCCGCAACGCGCCCATGCCGAGCGCGGCGCCCCCGGAAATCGAAGCGGCGCGGAGCGACCTGGAGTCGCTGCCGTACCTGGGCCTGCGCGGCACCGTGCAGGGCGATTCGCTGGTTCCTGGAGGTTTCGGGTCATGAAGTGCCTCATCCGACTGGCGGCTCTGTCCGCGCTCATGCTGTCCGGCGTGGCCCTGGCCAAGCCGCTCTACATCACCGTCCCGCGCTCCTATGGCACCCAGGAGCCGGTGGCGGTGGACGTCGCCTTCGAGGACAAGGGCCCCGTCGAGCTGCGCGTCCTCAAGCCGGAGAACCTGGACGCCTTCATCCGCGCACAGGGAGATTTGCGTCGCGCGTACCAGACGCCGCCCACGCTGAAGAACCCGGGCCGCGCGCTCAGCCGCGGCTTCAACGCGGTCCGCACGCCGGGCATGTTCCTGCTCGACGCGCTGAGCCCCGCCTTCCGCGACGAGGTGGGAGAGGTGCTGCCCCGTGCGCCGCAAGCGTCGGGCTCGGGCGAGCCGCTGGCGAAGGTGGCCGAGGGACCGGAGCGCCTGGTGGGCGTGCCGCCCGGCTTCACGGTGACGCGCAGCCAGTGGCTGAACCTGGACCTGGGCGGCGCCGAGCGGGACTTCAACGTCCCCGGCTTCAACGCCAGTGGCCCCAGCGGCTTCCAGGAGCGCCGCGTCACGCTGGCGCCGCTGCCCGCGGGCACCTACGTGCTCCAGTTGGTGCAGGGCCGCGTGGAGGGACAGGTGGTGCTGGTCGTCAGTGACTTGACGGTGCAGCTCAAGCAGACGGATGGCCAGGTGCTGGTGCGCGTGGCGGGCCGGGACCAGAAGCCGCGCGAGGGCGCCGAGGTGCAGGTGTACCTGCCCAAGGGCAAGGGCCCGGTGGGGAAGACGAACGCGAAGGGCGAGGTGACGCTGGAGGTGTCGGAGCCGCGCGTCATCGCCACGGCGACGGCGGGTGGGGACACGGCCATCGTCGACACGGACTTCTACTCCGCGCTGGCGGTGGCGCCAGACGTGTTCATCTACAGCGACCGGCCCATCTACAAGCCGGGCCACGAGGTGAAGTTCCGCGGCGTGGTGCGGCAGCCGGACACCTTCCTGGCGCGCCTCTTCACGCCGAAGAAGCGCCAGGTGCAGGTGAAGCTCGTCTCGCAGGAGGGCCGCGCGCTCACCACGCGCGCCTCGGTGGACGAGTTCGGCGCCTTCCACGGCACGCTGAAGGTGCCGGAGGACCTGGGCACCGGCGTGCTGCGCGTGGAGGCGGAGGTGGACGGGCACCCGCACCAGGGCGAGGCCCGCGTGCAGGACTACGTGAAGCCGACGTTCTACCTGGAGATGGAGCCCGCGTCGGAGACCGTGGTGCCCGGCCAGACGCTGCGCGCGAAGGTGCGCGCCCGCCGCTATGCCGGTGGTACGCCCGACGCCACGAAGTACGAGGTGTTCCTCTACCGCAGCCTGCTGGACGCGCCCGCCTGGGTGGATGACGCGGGCAAGGGCGGCCAGGGCAGCGACGTGACGTACGGCAGCGCCTCCACCACGGAGGGCAAGCTGAGCGTGCCGGAGCGGCTGTACTCCTCCGTGGAGGCGCGCGGCGCGTATGAGGACCCGTGGTCCAGCGCCAGCGCCTTCGACGCCAACGGCGAGGCTGAAATCGAGGTGGCCGTGCCGGCGCTGGCCGCGGGCGAGGAGCGGCTGCCGTACCGGTACTCGCTCACCGTGCGCGCGCGTGATGACCAGGAGACCTTCGCCAACGCCACGTCCGCCTTCTTCCTGTCGAAGGTGGAGGTGCTGGGCCTGGCGCGCTACTCCGACGCGGTGGTGGCCAAGAGCGGCGACGCGACGCTGGCGATTCGCGCCACCACGCTGTCGGGCAAGCCCTACGGCGTGACGCAGGGCGAGGTGGAGTTCGTGCTGCGCAAGGCGGATGGCGCGGAGAAGAGCCTGGGCAAGCGCTCCTTCTCCACGGCGGCGGATGGCACGCACCGTGAGAAGGTCCCCACCTCGGACGTGGGCACCGTGCTGGCGCGCGTGGTGGTGAAGGACAGGAACGGGGAGACGTGGCAGGGCGAGGAGTCGCTGCTCGTCATCGGCGGCGCGGACGAGCCGGTGGCGCGTGTGCCCAACCTGACGCTGGCCTCGCTGTCCGGGACGCTGGCGCCGGGCGACACCGCGAAGCTGGTGGCGCTGATGCCGGAAAGCTGGGGCTCGGGCGGCCGTGACGCGGGCCCGGTGTGGGTGACGCTGTCGGGCGCGTCGCTCTACGACACGCAGGTGGTGGAGCTGACGGGCCGCACGCTGGTGCACAGCTTCAACGTGGAGAAGCGCTTCGGCAGCGCGGTGTACGCGTCCGTCGCGTACCCCACGGCCACGGGCCGCTGGGAGGAGCGCACGGTGGCCTTCCGGGTGATTCCGCGCGAGCGCACCCTCACGGTGGAGCTGCAGCCCCGCCGCGCCGAGGCCACGCCGCTCACCGAGCAGAGCATCGACGTGCGCGTGGTGGACCACGAGGGCCGCGGCGTGGTGGCGCAGCTCTCCGTGGGCGTGGTGGACAAGGCCGTCTACGCCATCCAGAGCGAGTTCCGGCCCAAGGTGCTGGACTTCTTCTACCCGCCGGCGCGCAACAACGTGTCCAACTTCTTCTCGTCGGAGTTCCAGGGCTACGGCTACGGCGAGGCGCTGGCGCGGAAGATGGCGGGGCTGCCGGACCACGCCTTCGCCTCCATCAAGCCGCCCAGCCGCCAGACGAAGGACCTGGATCGCGACACCGCGCACTGGGACCCGGCGGTGGTGACGGACCGGGATGGCCGCGCCACGGTGCGCTTCACGCTGCCCTCCAACCAGACGCTGTGGGTGGTGACGGCGGTGGCGGCGGACACCTCCGGCCGCTTCGGCGAGGGCACCTCCGAGTTCGCCACGCGCGGCGGCCTCAACCTCTACGCCGCGCTGCCGCAGTTCCTCCGTGAAGGCGACGAGGCGGTCGCCTCGGTGCGCCTGTCGGCGGGGGAGAAGTCGCCGGCCAGCCAGTTGCTGGACGTGAAGCTGGCGTCGCTGGGCGCGCTGAAGGCGGACCAGTTCGAGCACAAGGTGGAGCTGGCGAAGGGCGGTGAGCAGGTGGTGCCGCTGACGCTGAAGGCCGCGTCCACGGGCGCCGCGCAGCTCACCGTGAACGTGGCGGGCGGCAAGGACTCGCTGAAGGACCTCAAGCGCTTCGACGTGGGCCCGGCGGCGGTGGAGGATGAGGTGAAGGTGAGCGCCTGGGGCGGCGGCGCGCTGGAGGTGCCCGCGCCTCAGGAAGCGACGCTGACGCGCGTGGAGCTGGTGCTCCAGCCGTCCATCGTCGACGCGGCGCTGTCCAACGTGCGCGAGCTGCTCACGTACCCCTACGGCTGCCTGGAGCAGTTGGTGTCCACCACCGTGCCCAACGTGGCGGTGTACCAGGTGCTGCAGAAGGCGGGCGCGCTGGCGAAGCTGGACACGGACACGCAGGCGCTGCTGGCGGAGGCGCGCAGCCGCTCCGTGCAGGGCACCGCGCGCATCCTCGACATGTCGGTGAAGGGGGGCGGCTTCACCTGGTTCGGTGGCTATGAGACGCCGAGCCTGCCGCAGACGCTCATCGCGCTGGATGGTCTGGCCTACGCGGCCGAGGCGGGGCTGGTGGACCGCGCCGACCCGCGCCTGGTGGAGAGCGCCCGCTGGCTGGAGGCGCAGGAGGGCCTGCCGCCCGAGTACGACGCCACGCGCGCCTACGTGCTGGCGCGGCTGGAGGGCTCCAAGCAGGCCGCGCGCGTGCGGGCGCTGGTGCAGGGCGCGGAGGGCGGGGACCTGTACCCGCTGGCCCTGGCGGTGCTGGCCGCGGAGAAGGCCGACGTCATCAAGGAGCCCGCGCTCCAGACTCAAATCAACGCGCTGGTCGCGCGCAGCGCGCAGGGCTACGCCACGCTGGCCGCCCTCACGCCGGGCCAGTCGCTGGAGCAGTCGGAGGCCTTCTTCCGCTTCCCGCTGCGGCGCGTGGGCATGACGGCCATCGCCGCGCATGCGGCCTCGTTCGGCACGTTGGACATCACCCGCGCGCGCCGCCGCATCCTGGAGCTGCTGTCCGAGCCTGACCTGTCCACCTTCGACCGGAGCACCACGCTGCTGCACTCGCTGTGGCTGCTGGAGCGCGACGCGAAGGCGATGCAGGGCATGAAGGCGCCGGAGGTGAAGGGCGTGAAGACGCCGGTGAAGTTCGCCCCGCGCGGCCTGGGCCTGGTGGCGGTGCTGGCGCCGGGCACGCGCACCGTGGACGTGGGCGGCTTCGACGGCGTGGCCACGCTGCGCGCCACCACGCGCACGCCGCTGTCCGCCGTGCAGCCGAAGGCGGAGGGCATGTCCATCCAGCGCGCCTACTACGTGCTGCGCGAGGGCGGGAAGGTGCGGCTGGGTGCGGGCGACACCGTGTCCCAGGGCGAGGAGGTTTACGTGGAGCTGACGGTGGACGCGCGCGGCGACAACCGCGTGCGCTCGGCGTACTACGTGGTGGAGGACGCGGTGCCCGCGGGCTTCGTGCCGCTCCAGGAGGACAAGGCCTTCCGTGGGCCACCGCACTCGCTGCCGCTGGTGCCCGAGGCGCTCAAGCGCCGCGTGCTCAACCCGGAGCGGGCGACGTTCTTCTTCGAGGAGCCGGCGTGGTGGAGCGACAGCCCGCGCACCGTGGGCTACGTGCTGCGCGCGCAGTTCGCCGGCACCTTCTCCGCGCCGCCCGCGCACATCGAGGACATGTACGCCGCCAGCATCCACGGGCGGACGGCCGCGGACTCGCTGAAGGTGGTGCCCTCCAAGAAGCACCTGGGCGACCTGTAGTCCATGGGGTTGGCCGTCACGGTGGCCGTGCTGCTAGCGGCCACCCCCACCTTCGTCACTCGCGGCGACGTGACACCCGAGGCCGGGCTGCGCCGCGAGGCCGAGGCTGCATGGACGGCGCTGGAGGCGCGCTACGTCCAGGAGGCCGGAGGCGCGCCGGCGAAGCCCCCGGCGTCCATCGTCCTCCAGAAGGGCGCGGCGCTGACGCCCCAGCGCAACGGCCAGGGGCGCCCGGGGCTGGTGGAGCTTCGGCAGAACACGCCGGGCGTGCTGGATGAGCGGCTGCGGCTGGCGCTCCGGCACGAGCTGGCGCATCAGTTCCTGTGGTGGGCGTGTCCCCAGTCCAGCGAGGACCGCCTCTTCCACGAAGCCTTCTCCGTGGCGGTGAGTGGCGAGCTGCCCTCGTGGAAGGAGGGGCCCTATCTGTCGTTGTCCCGCGCGGCGTCGGTGCTGGCCGGGGCGCCGGAGGTGGACACGCCCAGGGCCCGCCGCGCGCTGGCGCGGCTGCTGAACGAGTCCCCGGGCTTTCCGCCGGCGCTGTCGCGCAGGCTTCGGCAGTGCCAGGACGGCGCGCGGTGGGCGTCGCCGCTGTCCATCGACGAGCTGGCGGGCGTGGGCGTGCGCGAGGCCCGGCCCGCGATGGTGGTGGTGAGCCGCCATTCGGGAGAGGTGTTGCTGTCGGAGGGGGACGTGCGGCGCGCGCTGCCGTACGGCTCGGTGCTCAAGCCCTTCCTGTACGCGGCGGGCGCGGAGCACCCGACGCTGCCACCGCGCCCGGGCGTACCAGAGTGGGTCTGCGGCGCGGGGTTGCCGGCGAAGGTGGACGCGCGCACCGCGCTGCTGCGTTCGTGCAACGGCTACTACCTGGACTGGGAGGCGCGGGGTTCGGCGCCCCGGGCCTTCGGCGCGTGGGGGCCGGTGCTGGCATCGGTGGGACTGACGGGCCTGCCGGAGGACATGGCGGAGGCGACGGGGCTTCGCTCCACGCTGGCCGTGTCGCCCTGGGGCGTGGCGCAGGCGTACCGGCTGCTGGCGGAGGCTCGGCCGGATGTGGTGGCGCTGCTGGCGGACAATGCCGCGCGCGGCACGCTGGCGGAGTTGCCCGCGTCGAAGTCACTGGTGGGCGTGGCGACCAAGACGGGCACCGTGCGCGACGCGGCGAGCCGTCCCCAGTTCGGTTGGATTGCCGCCGTGGACCCGGACCTGGTGGCGGTGGTGGTGCGGCCCGGCGCCATGCCCCGCCAGTTCGCGGACGAAGTGCCCAAGGCGCTGGCGCGCGCGCGCAAGCAGGCGGGCCTGGAGGCCGCGCGCGTGCAGGTGCTGGGGCTGCTTCCACCGGGGGACGTCGAGGCGCGGTGCTCCGGCGCGGGTTTCGCGCTGGTGGAGGGTGTGCCGCGCGCGGGCGCGGAGACCTGGGCACCCCTGGCATCCCTCACCCAGCGTGGCGCGGCCGTGTGTCTGGGCGCGCCCTGGCGCGTGCGCTTTCCCGGTGGCCCCGGCGAGGGCCGTGACTACGCGGGCGTCTTCATCACCTCCGAGCCGCCGCCGTACCGGCCGCCGCCGGGCGTTCCCACCACCCCCAGCGCCATGAAGGCGCGGCGCGGCTCCGACTTCGTCTTCCGCACCACGCGCCTGCAATACGCGGCGGGCGTGGTGTCCGCCGAGGACGTGACGCTGACGGGCGAGGCTCGCGTGGCGTTGGCGCGGGTGGTGGCCCACAACGAGCAACATGGCCACAGCCGTCACCCGGGGCGCCCCGTCTGTGACACCACACACTGTCAGGCCTTCCGCGGCACCGTGCGCGTGCGGTCCGAGGACGCGAAGGCCCTGGGACTGGCGCCGCTGAAGTGGCGCAAGTGGCTGACCTTCTCCCAGGGCGGAGAGGAGCCCTGGCGGCAGGCGCGGCCCCGTGCGGAGGTGGAGCGCCTGTTGGGGCGCGGGCTGGTGTCGCTGCACTTCAAGGCGGGGCGGGTGCACTACCTGCGCGCGGAGACGGATGGCGACGCGACGTTCGACACCGCGCGCTCGGTGCCGTGTGACTTGCTGCGCTCCGGTTTGAAGCTGCCGTCGTGCCCTCGCACCGCGTCATTCAATGGCGAATCACTGATGTTCGAGGGCCGTGGCCGGGGCCATGGCGAGGGCTTGGATGTCGAAGCCGCCAAGGCGGCGGGTTCGGCCAGCGACGTGATACTCGATGACGCATACGGACAGTGAAGATAGACAAGAAAATTTTGATGCGTCTATCTGGTTAAACAGTTTAAAACTGAATTGCATGAAATTGTGTCAGGGCCGGGCGTAGAGTGGCGTTGCCCGTCCTTCCCGGCGGGCCCTCATCGTTAGGAGTGGTCGCCCATGCGCATCACCCGTACCGCCTCTCGCAGAAAGCTGTTCGGCGCGCTGCTGTGTACCCTCTCTGTCGCGGCCTGCGGCCCGGCGCCCGAAGGAGAGCCCTCCGGTGAGAAGTCCCCCGAGACGGGTTCGCAGGAGCATCCCGTCGTCTATGGCCCCGACAACCGCACGGACGTCTATGCCTATCCGGCGTCCGTGCTGCGGACCCGGGCCGAGAAGTCCACCGTGGCGCTGATGAATCCGTCGGACTTCAACGCCTCCAATCCCAACAACGTCACCTTCAATGGCAGCACGCTGCAGAGCGCCTACAACCTCTGCTCCACGCAGCGCTTCCTGAATGACCCGACGTCGGCCTTCTGCTCGGGGACGCTCATCGATGATGACCTGGTGCTCACCGCGGGGCACTGCATCACCAGCGCGTCCGCCTGCGCCAACACGCGCTTCGTCTTCAACTTCTATCGCACGTCGGCGACGACACTGCAGACGGTGACCACGGCCGACATCTTCTCCTGCCAGTCCATCGTCGCGCGGCAGCAGGGCACGGTGGGCGGCCGCAACCTGGACTTCGCCGTCGTCCGGCTGGACCGTCCCGCCACGCCGCGCTTCGAGCCGGCGCCCATCCGTCCGGGCAACACCGCCCTGCCGCTGAACACGGGCGTGTCCGTGATTGGTTCCGGCAGCGGCATCCCGTTCAAGATTGACGACGGCGGCTGGGTGCGAGACGCCCGCGCCGGCACGCTGGACTACTTCGTCGCCAACACCGACACCTTCGGTGGCAACTCGGGCTCGGGCGTGTACGAGAACAACAACGTCACCGTGGCCGGCATCCTGGTCCGGGGCGTGACGGACTACGTCAGCCAGGGCGGCTGCAACGTCGTGAATCAGTGCACCGACACGGGCTGCGGTGGCGAGTCCATCACCTACGTGCGTCCCGCCATCGACGCGTACTGCGCCGTCGCGGGCAGCATGCGCCTGTGCGGCACCACCGAGCCGCCCCCGCCCCCGCCGGTCAAGACCTTCACCTTCAACGCGACCAACACCAACAGCGCGCAGCAGAACACCACCAACGTCAGCGTGACGCTGGCGGCTGGCCAGACGCTGTCCTTCGGCACCTGCACGCTGCCGCAGGCCACGGGCACGGGCGACACCTACCTGCGCCTGTACAACACGGCGACGAACACCCAGGTGGCGGCCAACGACGACTCCTGCAGCCTGCTGTCCTACGTGTCCTTCACCGCGCCCGCGGCGGGCACGTACCAGATGCGCGTTGGCTGCTACTCCAGCGGGAGCTGCAGCGGCACGGTGGCCTACTCCATCCAGTAGCACCGCTTTGACGTGAGGGCGCGGGTGGCCCTGCCGCCACCCGCGCCCGTAGCTTCGCAGACAACACCTCGCCTCCCCTTGTTGCTCGCGTGTCCTCGCGTTCCCCGTGGCCTCCCTCTGGAGCGCGGGTGGAGCGCCTCCGGCACGCGCCGTGCTCTGGGCCTCCGCCGGGCCGAGCCCGGAGCCGGTCCCTCAACAAGGACGACGCGTTACATGAATCAGCGGAAACACACGAAACAGCTACGCCGCCAGTTGCGTTGGGCGGGCTTGTCCGCGACGGTGCTGGCCGCGCCCGCGAGCTTCGCGCAGGACTGTCCCAAGCCCACGTTGCAGCAGTGCGTGGACGCCGACTACCGCGCCAGCAGCTGCGGCAGCGTCCACGACGCGTACTGCCAGGGGGTCGTGGAGTCGGAGTGGAAGGCCGGTTGGGAGGCTGCTCCCAAGCGCGTGGCGTTGCTGCCCGAGGAGCTGGGGGGCGGGGTGGACACGGTGGCCTACGCGCCCCACGTCCCGAAGTACACGCGCTTCCAGGGCATGGACCAGAGCATCATGGGGCAGGTGCTCAAGGGGCAGATTCTCTACCGCAAGGGCCTGGAGAACCTGACGAAGGAGGAGCAGGCCTACCTGTCTCGGATTCAGAGCTGGGAGAAGGACGGCACTCAGGTGACGTCCTGCCAGGAGTTCGTTGACGAGAAGTACCTCGACTTCAGCCGCTTCGAGCGGCAGGCGGGCCGGTACGGCGATGACTACCGCGCCTTCTTCAACGGTGCCTTCGGCAAGGAAGGCATCGCGCATCGCGTGCTCTACAGCCGGGACCAGGAGAAGCTGGCGCCCATCTGGGACGGGCAGCGCGCGGCGAAGAACGCGTACTTCCACTTCACGCCCGGCCGCTATCCGAAGGGCACCGACGGCTACGTCTTCAAGTCCGAGGCGGCGAAGCTGGCCAACAACCTGGAGGCGCGCAGCTGGGTCGCTCCGTCGGACGATTGGCACCAGAAGCAGGCCGAGCAGTTCAGCCACATCGCGGATGACGTGCTCAACCACTATCAGGTGGAGCAGGAGTCGTTCACCGCGCTGCTGCGTCAGCGCGACGCCGTCTACGCGGAGTGGGCGCAGGCCTCGAAGGTCCTCCGCTCGCGCGACCACCAGACGGCGGAGCTGGACAAGCTGACCGCGGAGCGGCTGTACGGGTTGGACCAGGCCATCGAGGAGTCGCTGGTCAAGGCGCAGAAGGACGGCTGCCTCGACACCCAGGGCCCCACGGTGTGTGACTGGAGCCCCCGCCGCTACAAGACGATGCTGGAGGCCGCCATGGCCCCGCGCCGCGAGGCCGACCTGCAGGCGTGCCTCTTCCTGACCGGCAACGACTTCGGTCCGGAGAGCTTCGTGCGCAACGCGGACAAGCTCGAGGTGAAGGGCCTGGACCGGAAGGACTACACGCTCTCCTCGTCGTTGCTGGCGCAGTACATCGCCATCTACGGCGCCCACATCCACGGGCTGAACGTGCCGACGAACCCGTCCACGGGCGCGGTGCGGCACGGGGGAGAGGCCAGCGACAGCGGCTACGCGGGCGGCGACACCTTCGGTGGTGGCTACGACTACGTGGCCGGCTGGGAGTACGTCCAGCCGGGCTCGGGCCTGCGCAACAAGTCCCTGGGCGCCTGGTGTGACAGCGACGTGCGGCTCTACGGCGAGTTCAACGCCTATGCGAACGTGTTCGGTCCCACCCGGCACGAGATGGTGCACGTGAGCGGCGAGGCGGGCACGGAAGGCAATGGCATCCGCCTCAAGCTGGATGCGCGCGTGCTGGGCACCTCCCTCTACAGCCACGACAAGCACTACCCGCTGCGCTTCACCTTCTATGAGGGCAAGCCTGTCTTCGACAGTGACGCCGCGAAGGCCTCCACGACCTTCGTCGTCGTGTTCGTCCCCGTCACCGTGCAGGGCGGCCTGTCCGCGGAGACGGGCGTGAAGATGAACATTGGTGGCGCCGTCACGCGCAACTGCTCCGAAGACCTGCTGGGCGTGGACCTGTACGGGACCATCACCCCGTTCGCCTCGGTCAAGGGCTTCGCGTCCGTGGGCATCGGGGTTCCGGGCCTCCAGGTGGGCGTGAGGGGCGAGCTGGTCATCGCCCGCGTCAACGTGCCGCTCTATGGCGACATCGGCCTCTACCTGAGCTCGCCCTCGCACCCGACGAATCCGAACACGCTGTTCCTGCGGGCGTCGTCGAAGCTCGACATCGAGCTGCGCTTCCTGGACGGCAGCATCAAGCTCTTCGGTGAGCTGCTCTTCCTGAAGGGCGAGACGACCATCGTGAGCTGGAGCGGCTTCGGCAACACCTGGAACATCTACAACGAGTCCAAGTCGCTGCCGCTGGTCCGCGTCTACTAGTCCGTCGCACCCCCTGGCTCGTGCCTGTCGCGAGCCGGGGCCCCTCGCCGCCGCGGTGTGCCCATCCGCCACCGCGGCGGCGCTTCTCCCTCATTGTCTGGAGTCCTTCATGCGTCGCTCGAGGCTCGCCGTCCGCACGGCCGCGCTGACCACCACCCTGCTGTTCGTGGGCGCGGTGCCCGTCTGGTCCTACTTCCATCACGCCGCGCCGGAAGCCGTGGTGGCCGCCGCGCCCGTGAGCGCCTCCCGGCTGCCGCTCTACCGGTGGACCGTGGGGGAGGAGCGCACGTACCACTTCGTCTGGAACGACCTGCAGCGCGTGGCGCTCCCCGTTCCGCAGCAGGGGGAGGCGCCCCAGACGATGGACGGCACGCTGAGCCTGGAGGGTGAGCTGACGCTCCAGGCCCTGGAGGTCCGCGCGAAGGGTGCGCGCGTGCGGCTGGCGGTGAAGCGGCTGGACCGGCACGACGCGACGCTCTCCGGCCAAGCGCTCTTCCCCGACGCCGCGGCCGTGCAGGCGCACCTGCCTCAGACGGCTTCGGCGTGGCTGGAGCTAGACGCCCGGGGCGCGCTCGTGGCCGTCCGGTTCTCCGACGCGGAGCCGCCCCTGTTCCGCCAGGTCGCGCAGACGCTGGCGGCGGAGTTGTTCCCCACGGAGCTGCGCGACGCCGCCGAGTGGAGCGCCGTCGAGTCCACGCAGACGGGCGAGGTGGAGGCGCGCTTCCAGTTCGACGGCGAGGACGCGCGCCTGACGCGCCGCCGCGCGCGCTACCAGTCCCTGCGGGCCGCCGCCACCGCGCCAGCCTTCCGGCAGACGCTGAGCTCCCTCACGCACTTCGACCGGGACCCGGAGGGCTTCCTGGCCGGGGTGTCCCACGACGAAATCCTGGATGCCACGCACACCGATGGCCGCTCGCTGATGTCGCGGCGCGTCCGCCTGCGCCTCGCGTTCTCCACGCGTCAGCAGAAGCCGCTGCCGCCGGCCACGGAGGACAAGCCCATTGTCCGTGCGCCGTCGCAGGTGGCTTTCGAGGGCGATGAGGAACTGGCGCTGACGACCAGCCAGGCCGACGGCATGACGGTGGACGCGGCGCTCCAGGTGCTGGCGTCCGCCACCGACCCCGGCGCCATCCCCGAGCTGGGCACCTTCGCGCGGCGGGCCATCGCCGCGCTCGAGCTGGAGCCCCACCGGGCCGGTGAGCTGGGGCAACTGTTCCTCCAGAAGGGCAGGTCTCCCGCGATGCGCGAGCTGATGCTGGACCTGCTGGCCGGCGCGGGGCACGCCGAGGCCCAGGCCACGCTGCGCGAGCTGATTGTCTCCACGGAGGCCCGCGAGCATGCCGGCGCGCACGGGCTGATGGTGCAGCGCGCGGGCCTCCTCCGCGAGCCGGAGCCCGAGACGGGCCGGCTGCTGGCGCGGATGAACACGGAGGCTCGGACCGCCGGTGACGTCGGCGCCGAGCGCGCGTCCGCCTACGCCCTGGGCGCCGTCGTCTCCCGCCTGCCCGCGGGCAGCCCCGAGGTGGCCGAGTTCCTGCGCCCGCTGGAGGACGCCCTGGCACGCGCGGACAACGCCGAGTCGCGGGAGCACTCCCTGCGCGCGCTGGGCAACAGCGGCACGGAGCGCGTCATGGACCTGGCGTCGTCCCACTTGCGTGACGAGGCGCCCGAGGTGCGCTCCGCCGCCGCAGGGGCCCTGCGCACTGCGCCCCAGGAGGCCGCCACGCGCATGTTGCTGGACGCGCTGATGTCCGAGCCAGCGCGTGCCGTGCAAGGCGCGCTGCTGGACGCGCTGAATGCGCGCACCCTGGGCGCACCCGAGCTGGAGCGCCTGAGCGGCTGGGTCGTGGCGGGGCAGTTGGCGCCGGGGGCCGAGGCCGCGCTGCTCAACGTCCTCACCCCCCGCATGGACGACAGTACCGCCGTCCTCCGGATGCTCCAGGCCCTCTCGGTCCGTCCCGGCCAGCAGCCCGCCACCCGGGCCCGCGTCATGGCGCTGATGGCCCAGGCCTCGGCCAGCCGTGGCGGCTGAGCCCCTTCGCTTCAACCCACCCACCGCAGTCGAGGTCCTCATGAAACGCAGTCTCAACGGGCTGTTGCCCCTGGCCCTGCTTGGCTTCTTCCTGGCGCAGGCCGCCCACGCGGACGTCGTGGACGACGTGTGGCGCGGCACGAACATCCGGCTCAACGCCGCGCGCATCCGCGTGAAAGGCAATGACTACGCCACCGGCTACTGGCTGCTGCCGAAGGCGGCGAACACGCTGAACCTCAACGTGCCGGCGCGGCAGTTCGGTCTCAACTCGGACCTGGTGCTGCACATGTATGGCTCGCGCTCCGGGAACGTCATCACCTGGACCTTCGATGACACCTTGCCCAGCCGCTACAACCTGGGGGACTCCACCTACGTGACGCGGGTGCGGGGGACGCTCAAGGCCTACGCCCGGCAGGTGCGTGGTTCGGATGACCCCTTCTGTGACAGCGCCGCCTGCCCCCACAACGTGGAGCTGACCCTTGCGCCTGGCTCCAGCGCGAAGGTGAGCGGCTACAAGACCTTCATCTTCGACATCGACTTCACGGAGGACGTCCAGGTGAAGCAGTTCGTCGCGTATGGCGGCGTCCCGCGCCCCCGGCTGTCGTCGATGGCGGTCGTCACCCCCAGCAGCCGTTGCCCGTCCTCGGGGCCCAGCGAGCTGTCCGGCGACGTGGTGCTCAGCAGCCCCGCGCCCACCGGCGGCATCCTGGTGGACCTGATGAGCGTGGACGCGAGCGTGGGCGTGCTGCCCGTGCGCGTCCCCGAGGGCCAGCGCTCCGCGCGCTTCACGCTGCGCCTGCCGCCCTACTGGACGGGGCCCACCGTCGTCTACGGCGCGTCGGGCGGCGTCCGGAAGAGCGTGAAGGTGGGCGTGCGCTCGTGCCTCGTACATGTCTTCCCCTTCGTGCGCTGGTACCTCATCGATTCGCTCTACGCCCCCGTGCAGCTGCTCAACGGTGGGGCGGTGATTGCCCGGTACAAGGAGGCGGAGTCGGACGTCCTGCTGACGGGCAAGGGCGAGGCGTACTGGCTGAACGAGGTGCTCGGCGCGGAGCAGGTGCGCGTGGCGGGCGTCAACTCGACGGGGGACATCTTCGGAACGGCATACACCTCCAAGGGCCCCAACGCGTTCCTGCTCCGTTCGGAGGACGTGAAGGCGGGCGCGGAGCAGTGGCTGGAAGGCTGGGAGGCCGTGACGGCCAACGCACACGGCACGCTGCTGGTGCGTGACCCGAACGACGGCAAGAGCATCTACCGCGTGGACGAGGTGGGGCCCGCGCGGCACCCCGGCCTGTCCGAGCTGCTCCCGAGCCGCGTCCTCTTCAACGCGCTGGGGGAGGTGGCGGTGACGCTGGAGACGGAGAAGGGGCTCCGCGCCGCGCGCGTCTACGGCAAGGAGGTGCAGGTGCTGCTGGACAACGAGTCCGAGGTCACCGCGCTGAACGACGTGGGGGTGTTCGTGGGCACCGCGCTCGATTCGGACAAGCGCCCTCGTCCTTTCGTCTGGTCGCGGCAGGAGGAGGCCCGGTGGCTGCCGATGCCCAAGGGCGCCGTGTCCGCGAAGGCCGTGGCCATCAACGACGGAGGCTGGGTGCTGGGGACCGCCACCGCCGAGGACGGCAAGACGCAGGTGCCCTTCCTCGCCTCACCCGACGGGAAGACGGCCACGCGGTTGGATGAGGTGCTGCCGGAGGAGTTGAAGAAGGCCGGCTACCGCGTCCTGAGGGCGCTCGCGCTCGCCGACGACTTCAGCGTGCTGGTGCAGGCCCTGGATGGACAGGGGCAGCGCGTCCACCTGGTGCTGAGCCCGTGAGCCGCATTCCGGCCAGCACGACTTCCACACTTCCACAAACAAGGACCTTCCTCGTGAAATCGAACCTTCCCCTTCTTCGGGGGCTGATGATGGTGTTCATGGCCCTCCTGGCGGGCTGCGGCGGTTGCCAGAGCAGCTCATCGTCGTGTTCCCCCAGCCAGTATGGAACCAACGGCTGTGCCTGCAGGACGGACTCCGCCAGCTGCAACGCCGGGCTGGTCTGCCGCAGCGGCACGTGTGAGCCGTGTGGCAACGAAGGCGGCGCTTGCTGCGTCAATGCGGGCACCACGTCCTGCAGTGGCACGTTGACGTGTGTCATGGAGGCCGCGGGCGAGCGCTGCCGCAACTGCGGCGAAGTGGGCGAGGCGTGCTGCGTCTCGTCGGGGAACAGCCAGTTCTGCCGTGCGAATGCCGTGTGTGTCAGCGGGAGCTGCCAGTCTGTGGCGGCGCACACCTGCGACCCGAATGGCACGGTGTACTCGGTGGGCATCCAGGACACGAACCTGTGCGCCCGGCGCGTGGTGGAGGTCCGCGCGAGCTCGCCCGCGAACGCGCTGCAGTGTGCCAGTGCCAGCGGGATGCTGGCGGCGGATGAGACTGTCTATGAAATCCCCAACACGCCCATCACCGACTACGAGCTGTGCCTGGAGTCGCAGAGCCAGGGCCGGCGCACCACGAGTGTGCAGGCGTTCGAGGACTACAACGCGCTTCGCTGCGCGCGCTGGACGCGGTGTGGCGCCAGCGACCCGTGCACCAGCGTGACGCACGGCGCCTGCACGCCCTGAGGCGAGCGGGGACGGATGCGGGGCGGAGCGCGCGGAGGGGGACGCTCCGCCCCGTGTCATGTCGTGAGGAGCCGCAGCACGGCCTGGGCCGCGCGTTCGGTCCCGTCCACACCCTCCAGCGTCGCGGCCAGGGCGCGGGCCTTGGTGGCCATTTCTGGCTGGGACACCTGGGTGAGCGCGTGGGCGATGGCGTCGGCGCTCAGCGCGGATGGCAGCACGGCGCGGCCCACGCCCAGCCGCTCCACGCGCCGCGCGTTCGCGAGCTGGTCGCCGCCGAAGGGCACGACGACCATGGGCCGCCCGGCCGCGAGTGATTCCTGCACGGTGTTGTTCCCACCGTGCGTCACCACCAGGTCCACCTTCTGAAGCAGGGGCACCTGGGGAACGCGGCGGAACACCTGCGTGCGCGGGCCCGCGCGAGCCTGGAGCCGTTCGAAGCTGGCGCCCGCGCTGACCACCACGTCCACGTCGTGCCGCGCCAGCCCGTCCAGGATGGCGTGGAAGACGTGCGGCTGGTCGTTGAACACCGTGCCCAGTGACACGTAGACGTGCGTGCGGCCGGGCCGGATGGCGGTGAGCGCGGGGTCATCCAGGCTCGCGGGCGCGGGCCGGGGCAGGCACGGGCCGGTCATCTTCACCGGGCCGGGCAGCGGCTCGAGGCCGGGCTCCAGCGCCGGGGTCGTCGCCATCAGGTTGAGGTCGTCGGAGATGGGCGCCGCGAGCAGGCCGTTCGTCTTCAAGGGGACGCGTAGGTTCTTCGCGGCACGGGCGACACGCGCATCGAACCAGCGCAGCAGCGCGAGCCCTCGTTGCTCGGCCTGGGTCCATGCGGCATCGCGGGGGGCGTCGTCCTCGAGCCCACTCCCAAAAGGCGCCGCGCCCTCCACGGGGAAGGGAAGGGCGGAATGATACAGCGCCACATAGGGACGCCGCGTCCTCAGGGCCGCGAGCAGGGCCGCGGGCATGAGGTAGTCGGCCAGCACGACGTCAGTCCCCGAGGCTTCGATTTCCTCGGCGATGCGCCGTGCATGCCCCTCCATGCCGGTGGTGAACAGCCGGAGCGCCCACCCCAACTCGTCGAGCCCCCGGGCCCGGGTGATGCGCGCGCCGTACCAGAGCGCGGCCGGAGAAGGGCGCAGTGGCACCAGCCTGAGTCCGTCCTGGCGCAGGGCTTCCGGAAGCTGGGCGGCGAAGCGCAGCGGCTCTGGCATCAGGCCGGGAAAGCGCGCCGGCGCCACGACCGTTGCGATGGCCAGGTCGTGGCCGAGCTCACGCAAGCGCCCACCAATGGCGCGCAGTGCGTTGGTGTGACCCGCCGTGGGGTGGGCCGCCATGAGAATCCTCGCCATGGCGCCCAGCGTAGCAGCGCGGGTCCGCCCGCCCGCCCGACGGGCACTCCGCCGTGACGCGCCGTGACGTGGGGCCTGGACAGCCCGTGTCGTTCGTGATTGTTGGTGTTCAAATCATTCTCCTCCAGACTTCGAAGGAAACGACATGCGCCGTGGCTTCGCCCTGCTCCTGATGTTGCTGCTGCCCCTGCCGGGGTTCGCGCTGAATGGAGGGCTGGGCGAGCCCCCAGTGGATGTGGATCGCCGCACGCCCATGGCGACAACGGCGGGCTTCCTGGACGCGGCCCATGCGCGGGACGCGGCGCGCGCGCCCCACTATCTGTCTCTGTCCCACCTGCCTCCGGAGCAGCAGGCGGAAGAGGGGCTGCGGCTGGCGCGGCGGCTGGTCTTCGTGATGGACCGGATGCTGTGGCTGGACTACTCGAACATCAGCCAGAAACCGGAAGGTGACCCGGCCGACCCCGTCTACGACTCGCTGGGGCAGATTCCGCTGCCGCGCGGCGCGGTGGACATCCGCCTGCAGCGCATGGAGCGCCCGGAGGGGGCCGTCTGGGTCTTCAGCGAGGACACGGTGCGCGCCATCGACACGCTCTTCGCCGTGTACGGCTCGCCCGTGCTGGAGAAGCTGCCGCCGCTGCTCTTCGTGCGGCCGGTGTGGGTGCTGGAGCTGTGGCAGTGGCTGGGCCTGGGTGTGCTGCTGGTGGCGGCGTGGCTGGCGGGCCGGCTGGTGGAGGCGGTGGCGCTGCGGGTGGGCTCGCGGGCGACGGGCATCACGCAGTCGGGGTGGGACGACCAGTTGGTGTCGGCGGGGAAGGGGCCCTTGCGGCACCCGGTGGCGGCGCTGGTGGTGGCTTCCGGCACGCGGATGCTGCTGTTGCCTCCGCCCGCGCAGCACCTGGTGGACCTGGTGGCGCGCTCGCTCGTCATCGCGTCGCTGGCGTGGTTCCTCATGCGCTTCGTGAAGCTGGCGGCGGGCTTCCTGGAGCACCGCGTGGGCACGGAGAGCCAGGACGTGGCGCGCGTGCGCGGGCTGCGCACGCAGTTGGCTGTCATGCGCCGGGTCATCGAGTGCACCGTGGTGCTGGTGGCGGGCTCGCTGCTGCTGCTCCAGTTCGAGGCGGTGCGCAACGTGGGTGTGTCGCTGCTGGCCTCCGCGGGCATCGCCGGCCTGGTGCTGGGCCTCGCCGCGCAGAAGTCCATCTCCACCCTGCTGGCGGGCATCCAGCTCTCCATCACCCAGCCGGTGCGCATTGGCGACACCGTCATCGTGGAGGGCGAGTGGGGCTGGGTGGAGGAAATCACGCTCACGTACATCGTCGTGAAGGTGTGGGATTTGCGCCGGCTGGTGGTGCCGATGAGCCACTTCCTCGACAAGCCCTTCCAGAACTGGAGCAAGGTGTCGCCGGACATCATGGGCACCGCGGAGGTGTTCGTGGACTTCCGCACGGACGTGCCAGCGGTTCGCGCCGAGCTGCGGCGCATCTGCGAGACGGACGGCGTGGGCCTGTGGGACGGCAAGGTGGCAGGCCTTCAGGTGACGGAGTGCACCGAGCGCACCATCAAGCTGCGCGCGCTGGTGAGCGCGCCGGATTCGGGCAAGGCGTGGGACTTGCGCTGCATGGTTCGTGAGAAGCTCATCGCGTTCCTCCAGAAGCAGCCGCATGGCCTGCCGATGCTGCGCGCCGAGGCGACCCACGCGAACGTCCAGGATGGCGCCGCCGTCACGCTCGGCGTGGTGCCGCTGTCCGGGCCCGCTGGCGCCAACGTCGTGGTAGCGGCCAAGCGCCAGGACTGAGTCTCGTGTTCACGGGGCCCCATGGGGAGGCCCCGCCGGGCAGGCCGTGTTTGCCGTGGGCGCCACGCGGCACCCACCTTCGGACATCGCTTCGTCGGGAGGTGGACATGACTGGAAGGCTTGGCAGAGCAGGCGGCGTGGCGGTCCTTGCGGCCCTGTGGGGCACCGGCCCCCTGCTGGGGCTCACCGCCCGGGCGGAGGCGCCCCAGGCGGGGCAGACGCGAAACGTCTTGTCAGCGCGGGACCTGCTCCTGGCACAGCTCGCCCTCTTCGACGCGAAGACCATCGCGGCGGGCAACCTGGCGTTGGAGAAGTCGGCCAACCCGCAGGTGCGGCAGTTCGCGTTGCGGCTGGTGGAGGACCACCGTCGGCACCTCCAGGACTTGAAGGCGTGGGGAAGCTCGCCGTCCATGGACATGGTGGTGGCGGACCTCACGCAGCCCCGGACCACCCCGGGGATTGGCGGCTCGGGGAGCAAGGACGGGGGCCTCATCCCGGGGCCGAGTCTGCCCATGCAGCGCGCGGACGCCCGCCTGGAGCAGGCCGTGGCGTATGCCCAGCAGCACCTGGACGTGCTCCGCAAGGCGCAGGGCCAGGACTTCGACGAGGCCTTCCTGAAGCGCGTCATCGAGGACCAGGAGGAAGGCCTGCGGCTCGTGAAGCAGGCGAAGACGACGTACAAGAACGATGGGGCGTTCACCCTCATGCTCGACAGGACGGGCAACCTCGCGGACCGTCATCTGCAGCGGGCTCAAGGGCTGAAAGAGTCATTCGAGTGAACGCGCCATCCATTCGCCCGGCCTGCCGGGTTGACGTGACGCAGAGGGGGCGCCTAACTCCGGCGGCATGAGGACCACCGCGAGGCTGCTGTGGGTGTACCTGGCCGGGGCCCTGTGCTCGTGCGCCGCGCCCGCGCCTCGTGTGTCGCCCGTGGCCCCCGAGGGCGCGACGCCCGTGGGCCCCTTCCTCCCCGAAGCCCGCGCCTTGTTCGAGGGGTGCGCGCCGGTGCCGGACCGGGCCGACTCGCGGCTGTACCGCTGTGATGGCGTGACGGTGTGGCTGACCGAGCGGGAGGACCTGACGCCCGAGCAGGCACTGACGGAGGCTCAGGCTCGAATCACCGAACGGTTGGGGCCCGGTGCCACGGTGGTGGAGGAAGCGCTGCCGCTGGCGGGAAGTCCGTGGCCTTCGGTCCGTGTCGAAGCGTGTGAGGCGGAGGACTGTCGCGCCGCCGGGTATGCATCCGCTGTCACCGGGACACTGGGGCGGGTGCGGCAGCTCGGGTGCGTGGTCCAGGCGCCCGTGCGGCCCTTGCTGGCGCGCTGCCTGGAGTTGCTCGAGTCCCTTGCCTCGAATGGCAGCCCCGAGGGCGAGACGCTGGGACGCGAGGCGCTGCTCGTTCCGCCGCGCCTGCCCTGGCGGGCCCTGGCCGTGCCGGATGGATGTCAGCTCGCCGCGTCCACTGCGCGCGCGGGACGCATTCGCTGCGAGGGGGCATCGCTGTTGTGGAGCCTCTACGAACCGGCCCAATCCCAGGTGACGGAGCGCTGGCGCTCGCAGAGCGTGGCGGAGTTGGTGGACGCGCTGCCGGGAGCGGGGCCCGTCGAGGAAGTGCCCTGCCGACTGGAGAACCTGGACACGCGATGCGCGCGCTTCACGGTGCCGTCTTCCGAGGGGCCGCTGCTCGTGTGGGCCGCGGCCGTGACGTGGGAGGACCGGGCGCTCTTCGCTGCGTGCAGTCACCGGGCCTCTGAGTCGCCGTATCCCGCCGTCTGCAACGGCGCGTTCACCCTGCCTTGATGCAGCGAAGGACGACATCTCGTGTACGAGCTCCAGGACGTCTCCAAATGCTACGGGGCCACGCAGGCCTTGCATCCGCTCAGCTTGAGCCTGCCGACAGGACGCACCACGGTGCTGCTGGGACCGAGCGGCTGTGGCAAGTCCACGCTGCTGCGCCTGCTCAACGGGTTGCTGCCGTGTGACACCGGGCGTGTCCTCTTCGATGGCAAGCCGCTGCCCACGGGAGGGGATGCGCTGCTCGCGGTGCGCCATCGCGTGGGGTACGCGCTCCAGGGGGGCGGCCTCTTTCCGCATCTCACGGGCGAGGAGAACGTCACCCTGATGGCGAGCCACCTGCGCTGGCCCGCGGCGAAGACGCGCGATCGGCTGGATGTTCTGGTGGAGTTGACGCGCTTTCCCACGGACGCGCTGGCGCGCTATCCCTCGCAGCTCTCCGGTGGTCAGCGTCAGCGGGTGGCGCTGATGCGCGCGTTGATGTTAGACCCGGACGTGTTGCTGCTGGACGAGCCCCTGGGTGCGTTGGATCCGCTGGTCCGTCACGAGCTGCAAGGTGACCTGCGCGGCATCTTCGCCCGGCTGCGCAAGACGGTGGTGCTGGTGACGCATGACCTGGCGGAGGCGGGCTTCCTGGGGGACAGCATCCTGCTCATGCGAGAGGGACGCGTGGTGCAGCAGGGACGGCTCGCGGATTTGGAGGCGCGGCCGACGGATGACTTCGTCACCCGGTTCATCCAGGCGCAGCGGCCTCTGCCTGGCGGTGGGCTGGGAGGCGCGGCGTGAGAGGGTGGCTCCTGGTGTTGCTGCTCGTGGGGGCGTGTGGCGGGGCGTCCTCGTCTGGGGACGGCGTGCCCCAGGTGCGCGTGGGCTCCAAGAAGTTCACCGAGTCCGTCATCTTGGGTGAAGCGGTGACGCAGCTCGCGCGGAGCACCGGCGCGCGGGTCACGCACCGGCGGGAGCTGGGCGGTACCGCCGTGCTCTGGGAGGCGCTGCGCCGGGGCGAGCTCGACGTGTACCCCGAGTACACGGGCACGTTGCGACAGGAGTTGCTGTCCGGGCGCGACCTGCCGGACGACGCGGCGCTGCGTGCGGCCTTGGCTGAGTCTGGGCTTCGGATGAGCGAGCCGCTGGGCTTCAACAACACGTATGCGCTGGGCATGAAGGAAGCGGAGGCCGAGCGGCTGGGCATTCGCCGCATCTCTGATTTGCGTGCCCATCCTTCGCTGCGTTTCGGTTTCAGCAACGAGTTCATGGACCGCGCGGATGGCTGGCCCGCCTTGCGAGACAGCTACCGGCTGCCGCAGCGGGACGTGCGCGGGCTGGACCATGATTTGGCGTACCGAGGCATGGAGAGCGGGTCGCTCCAGCTCACGGACCTGTACTCCACTGATGCGGAGATTGAGGCCTATGGGTTGCGTGTGCTGGAGGACGACCTGCGCCACTTCCCCGCGTATGACGCGGTGCTGCTGTATCGCGACGACCTGGAGGCGCGGGCGCCCGAGGCCCTGGCCGCGATGCTGCGTCTGGAAGGCCGCGTGTCCGAGGAGGACATGGTGAAGCTCAACGCGCGGGCCCGGCTGGAGCGCGTGTCGGAAGGCCGCGTGGCGTCGGGTTTCCTCGCCACGGCGCTGGGAGTCACTTCGGAGGTGCGCGGGGACGGGCTGGCTTCTCGCGTGTGGAAGCGGACGCGTGAGCACCTGTTCCTGGTGGGTGTGTCGCTGCTGGCGGCGATGGCGCTCGCGGTGCCCTTGGGCGTGCTGGCCGCGCGGCGGCCTCGGCTGGGGCGCGGTGTGCTGGGACTGACGGGTGTCATCCAGACGGTGCCGTCGCTGGCGCTGCTGGTGGTGATGATTCCGCTGCTGGGAATCGGCTCACGTCCGGCGATTGCCGCGTTGTTCCTCTACAGCCTGTTGCCCATTGTCCGGAACACAGCGGCGGGGTTGGCCGGAATCCCACCCGAGGTTCGCGAGTCCGCGGAGGCGCTGGGCCTGCCTGCGCTGGCGCGGCTGTGGCGCATCGAATTGCCCATGGCGGCGCCGTCCATCCTCGCGGGCATCCAGACGGCCGCGGTCATCAACGTGGGCACCGCCACGCTGGGCGCGCTGGTGGGGGCAGGGGGCTACGGTCAGCCGATTCTCACGGGCATCCGGTTGGATGACGTGCGGCTCATCTTGGAGGGCGCGGTCCCCGCGGCCGCGCTGGCACTGCTCGCCAGTGGCCTGTTCGACGCCGTGGAGCGTGTGGTGGTGCCCCGGGGGCTGCGGCTGGGCACGGCGGTGCGTTCGACGCGTTAGTCTTGCTCGTCGAGCCAGAAGAATCGGTTGCCGCTCGCGAGGGCACGCTCGAGACAGTCGCTGAAAGGGAGAAGGCGCGAAGGTCATCGTCCAGACGCCAGCCCATCCGCGCGTCGAAGGCCGCACTCTGGATGCTCACGACGAACCGTAACGAGAGCTGACGCACGGCAACTGTCGTGCTCCTGTCGTCGTCATGGCTCCTCTGCCATGTCTTCGAGCTGGCCTTCTGCTATCTCGCGATAGAGTGGCACCACTTCGATGGCGAGCACCTCCCGCATTTCCTGGCGGGCGCTGTCGAAGTCACCGGCCTTTCGGTGGCGCTTGGCACGGTAAAGCGCGTCGACAATGCGGTCGGAGCCTTCCTTGATGCGGCGCGCGCATTCCAGCAGAAGGGCCTCGGACTTTTCGGCCGTGGCAAGGGCTGCTGCCGCGTCGGCTTTGCCGATACCTACCTCCGGCGCGGTGCGTTCCAGCATTTCCCTCACCTCCGCCGTGAGCGTCAGGCGTTCACCGTCCCGCACGCGCCGCGCGAGGGCTCGTATGGGCTCCCACTCAAGTTCATCCGCCATGCCCTGTTACCTCTTGCCCCGGCGGGGGCGGCACTTGTTGATGGGCCATTCCTGCTGGCCCTCGCAGTAGCGGAAGCAGCCGTAGCAGGAGCCCTGCCAGTCGTCGTCCTTGCACTCGGCGTAGGTCGCGATGCAGCGGCGCTTCCACTCGGGCAGGTTGGTGTTGTGGGCGTCATCGACGTCCGGCGCGTCGGCCTCCGCCGCGACCTGCGAGCCCGCCATGAGCACAGCGGCCTCGGTGGCGGAGAGGCCACACGCATCCGGGCCGAATCGCTGAATGCAACATGTCGCGCTGTCCAGACAGGCGGCTTGAGCGTACGCGTCGTGAGGGGCCATGTCGCGACGGCTGGAAATGCCAGTGGCGCTGCTGGAGCATCCCAGTGCAAGTGCCGCGAGCGCGTACGCAAGGGAAAGACGGGTGTTCCGATTGGACATGACTGCCACATGTATCGGGCTCGTCACCCTGCGCGTATCACCCTGGATGAGTACTTCGGGGCGGGGCGCTCACGCCCGTGCGTCCGATAACGACGAACGCCGTCAGACCGGCTCGGCGCTCGACGCAGGCGAGGCTTCAGCCACCACCCGGGGCGCATCCGCCGCCAGGCCCGCCGCGCACAGCACCACCGCCGCCATCCACACGAAGTCCGCCAGCAGCAGGTGCACCAACTGCATCCACACCGGCGCCAGCAGCAGCAGGTTGGTGACGCCCGCGCCCAGTTGCACCGCGTAGAGCACGGTGATGGCGGACGCCGCGCGTCGCACGTCCTCCGACGGCCGCACCCGCGCCACCCACCGCGACGCCAGCACCAGGAACGCGCCCACGCTCACCGCCAGCAGCGGGTGCAGCACCCGCAGCTTGATGAGGATGTGCGCCGTCTCCGAAATATCCTGGCGGAAGCCCTCCGCCAGCGTGGTGGACGGGAACAGGGTGTCCCCCAGCGCCGCGATCGCGCCACTCACGCCCAGCACCAGCAGCCCCAGGATGCTCAGGCCCATCAGCGCGCCCGGCAGCCCCTGTCCCCGCAGGCTAAGGGGGGCGCGTCCCCGGGAGAACCAGATGACCAGCGTCTGCGCGCCCACCAGCAGGAAGGTGTTCACCAGGTGCACGCCCATCCACAGGGCGCGGCCCACGGAGGCGTTGTCCGCCACGTACTTCAGCAGCACGATGCCCGCGCCGACGAGCGCCTCCGTCATCATGAAGAACAGGGCCCAGGCCGCCGCGCTCCGCACCGGGTGGCCCTTGGCGTGCCCCTTCCGGGCCCAGACGTAGAGCGCCACCGCCAGAATCATCGCCAGGCCGCTCGTCAGCCGGTGCGTGTATTCGATGAGCGTCTGGACGCTGGGGGCCCGGGGGATGACCTCGCCGTTGCACACCGGCCAGTGGTCTCCACAGCCGGCACCCGAGCCCGTGGCGCGCACGAAGGCACCCCACAGAATCACGACCAGCGTGAAGGCAAGCACCCCCAGGCTGAAGGCCTGGAACCGGCGGGACGAGGCAGCGTGGGTCATCACGCTCCCCTTAACCCACTTCCACCCCTCGCTGCTGTCCCACACGGCCCTTGGGTGCTCACCCCGGCCATCAGCGCGGCTGCTCGGCTGTCGGGCCGGCTGGACATCCAGTGTATCCGGAATGATTCAGATGGATGCTGTCCTGCATCCATTGGATATGTCCGCCCCCTGTCCGGGCGCGCGGATGATTTCCATTTGAGTCAATCCGCCTCCCGGGCACTGGCACGCCGGGTGCTTAACACCCCCACAGTGCATCCGGTGCCGCGGTGGGCGCTGGAGACACACATCTTTCGCATGAGGCCGCTTCGGTGGCCTCGGCACCCCGGGTTGGAGTTTCCCCCCTCTTCGACCCGTGGGTGTGTTCTTCCAGAGGCGTGGACGCACGCACCTCTGGAGCCGCTTCCCACAGGGGTGTGGGGAAACAGGGTGGAGCGCATCGCGGGCTGAGGCCACTCCTCTGGCTTCAGCCCGCGATGCGCATCTGCTCCGCGCCCAGCACCGCGGGGAACGGCCCGTAGGCCATGGACCGCTCAATCACGTTGCGCAGCTCGCGCACGTTGCCGGGCCACGGGTGTGACATCAGCGCGGCGATGGCATCCGGCCCCAGTTGCGGCGGCTCCATGCCCTCGGGCGTGAGCTGCCGGACGAAGTGCCGGGCCAGCGCCACCACGTCCTCGCGCCGCTCGCGCAGCGGGGGCACGCGCACCGGCACCACCTGGAGGCGGTAGTAGAGGTCCTCGCGGAAGCGGCCCTCCCGCACGAGCTGGCCCAAATCCCGGTGCGTGGCCGCCACCACCCGGACGTCCACCTCCACCGGCCGCATCTCTCCCAGCGGGAAGACTTCGCCGTTCTCCAGGAAGCGCAGCAGCTTGGGCTGCACCTCCAGGGGGAGCTCGCCAATCTCGTCCAGGAAGAGGGTGCCGCCGTGCGCGGCGCGGATGACGCCGGGGTGGTCCGTGGCCGCGCCGGTGTACGCGCCGCGCCGGTAGCCGAAGAGCTGCCCTTCAAAGAGGTCCCGGGGCACCGCGGCGCAGTTGAAGGCCACGTAGGGCCGCTGCGAGCGCGTGGACAAGGCGTGCAGCGCCCGCGCCACCACCTCCTTGCCGGAGCCGGACTCGCCGGTGACGATGACGGTGGCGCGGCTGGAGGACAGGCTCGCCAGCTCCGAGCGCAGCCGCCGCATGGCGGACGAGGCGGCGATGAAGCCCGGCACGTCCGCGTCCCGCTCGTCCGTGTTCTCACTGACGAGCGCGGGCACGTCCACCTGGGCGAAGCCGCGCAGGGTGGCGACCTCCAGCGCGAAGCCGCCCAGCCGGGACAGCGCCGTCAGCAGCGCGCGGCCGTCCGGGGGCAGGTGACCCGCGACGCCCAGGCGGAGCCGCCGGCCACAGCCGTCCCCGAACTCCACGGCCTCGGTGGCGGGCACGGAGGTGTCGCCGCCCAGCGGCGTGGCCCGGCCCTGCGAGTCCAGCTCCTCCAGCCGGGGCGCGCCGTGGGGGAAGAGCCCCTCCACCACGGCCAGCAGCTCGCGCTGGATGAGGGGCGCGCCCATGCCGCGCACCGACAGCCGCTCGAAGGGCACCACCAGGGCCTCCGCGCCCAGGCGGGGAGCGCCCTCGGCTTCGCGGGCGGTGGCGTGGGGCTCGCGGGCGACGTGGTGCACGAAGTGTTGCTGGTGCACCACCATGCCCACGCGGCGCAGCTCCGCCTCACTGGCGGCCAGCAGCTCGCCGGCGGCGGGGTCGCCCTCCATCCGCGCCAACAGCGCCAGCAGGTGGCGCGTGTAGACGGACATGCACAGGTCGCCGGTGAGGCTGAAGGTGCCCAGCGCGGCCTCCAGCAGCGACCGGGCTTCGGCGGTGCGCCCGTCCAGGACGTGCAGCAGGGCCTCGAAGCGGTGGAGCAGGGCGGAGTGCCAGGCGGACGGCATGCGCTCCAGGAAGGCGCGCGCCCGCCGCAGCAGCACCAGGCCCTCGTCTCGCTGGCATGCGTAGACGCGCGCATACGTCTCGTACAGCAGACATTCGCGGCGGAGGTAGGGCCAGCCGCCCAGCTCCATGGTGCGCTGGCCGGCCGCGGCGAAGCCCTCCGCAGCGCGATGCGCGTTGCCCTCGGCGAGGTCGCCCAGCGACTCCGCGAACTGGGCATAGGCCCCGGTGAGGGCCCGCTGGATGGTGCCGTCGTAGGCCGCCAGGTGCCGCGCCAGCTTGCGCAGGCCCGTGGACTGGCCACTGAGCAGGTACAGCCGCGCGCGCGTCACCGTCAGGTACAGCGGCGTCCAGCGCAGCTCCTCCACCACCGCGTCCGCTTCATCCAGCACGGCCTCGGCTTCCGCGAAGCGCGCCAGCCGCAGCAGGGCCTCGGCCTCCGCGCGCGCGGCGAAGATGAAGGAGAAGCCGCGGACCATGCGCCCGCCATACGCGGCCTCCCGCGCGCGGCGCACCAACTGGAGCGCCTCGGATGGCTCGCAGGCCTCGTCCAGCCGGCGCTGGGCCAGGAAGGCCAGGTTGCGCGCCTCCAGGAAGGCGTAGCCCATCCGCGCCGCGCCCTGCGCCACCTCGCGGAAGCGGCGCGTGGCCAGGGTGGCCTCGCCGCGCAGGGCCGCCTCGTGGGCGCAGGCGTCCTCGGCGAGCAGTCGCAGGGCCGGGTCCTTCACCCGCTCGAGCGCATCCTCCAGCCGTCCGGACCCGTGGGTGATGCGCTCCGCCTCGCCCAGGTAGAAGCCGCAGGCGACCTCGGCCATGCGCAGCTGGCAGCGCACCTCCGGGTCGTCGTGGTTGGCCAGCAGCGCCTCCGCGCGCGCCACGTACGCGGCGGACTTGTTCGCGTCGAACAGCTTCCCGTCCGGTGACGCGTAGAGGTTGGCCGCCATGGCGAGCACGCGCAGCTCCACCTCTTCGGGAAAGATGCCGGCGTCCGCGAACGCCAGGTGGGGCAGCAGCGTGGTGAAGGCGCCCCGGCTGTCCTCGCGGCCCCAGCGCTGGAGATACGCCAGTCCCACCGCGGCCATGGCCCGCGCGCCCGGGGTGCGCAGCAGGCCCGAGGCCAGCAGTGACAGCAGCTCCTCTTCGGCGGCTCGCCACTCGGCCCGCGTCAGGTGGGTGACGCTGGGGAGGATGCGCGCCAGCTCCTCGGGATGCAGCTCCTGCCGCTGGGACGCGGAGACGACGGGCGTGGGGGCCTCGCCTCGCGCGGCGAGCTGGCGGAGCGCCAAGGCCACGCGGCCACGCGGACGGCGGGCCTGAGGGGCTTCGCTCGGCAGCTCCCAGCGGTAGACGGTGAGAGGGGTGACGCCCAGCAGGCGGGCAAACGCCGCGCGGCTCTGCTCACCTCGCAGGGCGCGGATGGTCTCGGGTTCCCACCCGGCGCTCTCCCCCTTCGCCTCCGGTAACTCCACGGCACCTGCCCCCTTTTTCGCCCCCGGCCAGCGCACATTCTCTACGGAGTTTCCCAGGGCGAATGCAAACGGTTGAGCATTTCCGTTTGTTGCACCGTGCATATGCAGCAGGCGACGAATGGCGCGCATTCCCTCCCAGCGGGGACGTGTCGTCGTTATCGTCACCCCGTGCCTCGCGGACGTCCTCAACCTCCGGTTTCCCCACCTTCCCGTCTCCAACATGAACGCCTGCTCAGGTTGGAAGACGCGCTTTCGGAGGGCCGTGCGCGTGAGGACGCGGCGGTGGAGGCCTGGGTGCGCCGCACCGGGCAGATGCCGCCCCGGAAGATTCGCAGGAAGTGGGAGAAGCAGTGGCGGCGGGAGGCGAAGCGCGCCGCCCGCCGCGCCGAACGGGAGGTGCTGTCCAACCGCTCTCGCAACCCCGCGCGGGGCGCCGCCTACGTCGCCGCGTCGATAACGTGTGTGTTGATGGCCCTGGCGCAGCCCCGCCGGCTGTGGTGGCTGGTCTTCGTGGCCCTGGGCTTCTTCCTGGCTTCGTTGAAGCACCTGGAGCGTCCCCGGCGTGACGAGGGCCGCGAGCGCGACGTGCGGACGCCAACGCCCGTGGGTGCCTCGGAGGGGGAGGCGGACGCCCGGGTGGCGAAGGTGGACGCCCTCTGCGCCCGGTTGATGGAGGCCCTGCGCGACGGGCCCGCGGTGCTGCGCGAGCTGGTCCATGCGCCGGAGCGCACGGTGGAGGCACTGCGGCAGGGGTGTCATGCGCTGGTGCGCCGTGAGCGGGAGCTGCGAGCGCTGGCGCCACCGGATGAGGCCCAGCGACTGGACGCCGAGCGGGACGCGCTGGCCGCGCGGGTGGCTTCGGAAGAGGACGCGGTGGTGCGGGAGCGGCTGGCCGGAGCGCTGGCCGCGCTGGAGTCTCAGCGGCGTCAGCGCGCGGAGCTGGCCACCGCGGCGGCGCGGCTCGAGGCGGAGCACATGCGCCTCTACTACACCCTGGAGAGCCTCTACGCGCAGGTGCTGCGGGTGCGCTCGGCGGACACTGTGGGAGAGGACATCGCCGGGCTGGGGCTGCGACAGAGCGTGGAGCAGCTCGGTGCGGAAGTGGAAGCGGTGACGCAGGCGCTGGAGGAGGTCCACGCCGCGCCCGGCGGTGGTGGCCAGACGCGGACGCGGTAGAAGCCTGGCGCTGGGGCGTGGGCCACGCCCGGGGCTGTCCGGCGCGTCCACGTGGGACGCGGTTCGCGGTTGGCGAGGGGGGACGGTCGGCCCCGGCGGTACGTGCGCAGTGTGTCCGTCAGGAATTCCAGCGCGCCACGCGAGTCCCTTCAATCTGGCACCAACCGGTGAACGGTGACTTGTCTTCAGGGGGCGCCACGGTGGCGACGCAGGCCATGCGCATTGCCGCGCGGATGGACCCGTGCCGGATGCGAGAATCAGGTGTGAAGATGGACTGCGAGCGGGGCGAGAATATCAGGCCCAGTCCTCGCCCCCGGCGCTCAGCGGACCTCGGGGCAGACCCAGACGTTGCGCGTGCCCAGGGTGCGGCAGGTGCAGACGTAGTCGGACCAGATGCCATCCGTACACTGCTGCGTCGTACCCGGGCCGGAGCACGACGTGTAGTGGAGGTTCCAGCAGAACTGGAGCAGCGGCGGCCGGCTGGCGTCGGCGGCCTCCTGGCTCACGAGTTCCTCCGGGTCCACGTCCACCGACAGGTCCTCCGAATCGAAGTCGGACGAGGCGAACGCGGGCAGGGACAGGGACAGGGCGATGAGGAAAGCCTTCTTCATGGGACGGACTCCAAGGGGTGAGAGGGATTGCGGCTGAAGACGAAGCAACTCGAATCCTGGGGAGGCACCGCTATCGTTACCGGTGTGAGGCGGCGAGCGCCTGGGGCTCCTCCTGCGGTGCCTCGGAGGTGGCGGGAAGCAACGGGCCCCCCTCGTATTCCACCCCCTTGGGGTAGGGGATTTCCAGGCCATTGGCAGTGAAGGTCTCGATCAGCAGCCGGTTGAGAAGCCGCTTCACGTCGAAGTGTGTCCCTGGCTGCACCTTGGCTTCGATGCGCATGGTCATCCAGCTCTCGTCCATGCTCTCGATACCCAGAAGCTTGGGGATTTCGGACACCTTCCCCTGCGACAGCATGGGCACCTGCTCGCACACCTGGCGAATCACATCCATCACCTTCTTCAGGTCGCTTTCGTAGGCAACGGCCATGTCCACGACGGCCAGCGTCCAGCCGCGGCTGTAGTTGATGACATTCTTGACCTCGCCATTGCGGAGGATGTGAAGGCGCCCGAAGCGGTCGCGAATGCGGGTGATGCGAGGCGTTATCTCCTCCACCACGCCCTCTGTATCGTTGATGCGGATGTAGTCGCCGTTCAATATCTGGTCTTCGAAGAGCAGGAAGACGCCGTTGACCATGTCCGTGACGATGGCCTGCGAGCCCAGGCCCACGGTGAGGCCGACGATGCCGGCGCCAGCGAGGATGGGGGTAGGGTCCACGCCAATGTCGCTGAGCGCCATCATCCCCACCAGGAAGTAGACCAGGTATTTGGAGGCGCTCTGGATGAGGGCGACGAAGGTGTTGCGCCGCCGGGTCGCGTCATCCAGGTTGGGGCCGTCCACCTTGAATGCCCGCGCGATGAGCAGCCGGACGAACTCCACGACGACGCTGGCGGCGAAGAACAGGGCGATGACGCGGATGAGCACCGGCCCGTATGGCGCAAAGAACTCCAGGCCCTGGAACCGGCGGATGACGAGCGTCGCCACCGAGATGTAGACGATGGCCTCCAGGCTCTTCTGCCCCACCGGGAGCAGCCGGCCGAGGGCCAGGAAGTACTCCTCGTACTTCGCGGCCGTGCTCTTCGCCGCCCAGGTCCCGACCAGCCGCTCTGACGCCAGGTGCAGCAGGGACACCGCCAGCCGCCCGCCGCTGATGGCCAGCAGCACGAAGAGGGTGGTGCCAATGAGCCAGTCGAGCACGGCCGGGAGTTGCAGCGAGGCGAGCGCCAGGCCCACCGCGAAGTAGGCCAGCAGCAGTTTGATGAAGCCGGGCCCCTGCTCCATCGCCTTCTGGGCATGTGCCCTTTGCTCCGGGGGCAACTGCCATTCGTTCAACCTGCGTTCGAGCCGCACCAGGAGCTGGCTCGCCGCGCGTTCCAGCACCAGGAAGGCCGCCATCAACAGCACCAGCAGCCCGGCTCCGCGCCCCACGCTCGCCAGCCCTTCCGCCGTCACCCCCCCAAGCAAGGCATTGAAGTGGGGGGCCAGGTCCTTCTTCGCCCACAGGGAGAAGCCCAGCACCGCGATGCCGGCGACCACCACCACGAAGGACAAGAGGGCGGCGCTCAGCCGGGCGCGCTTGCGAAGGGCGTCTGCCGCCTGCTCCAGCACCTTCAGGCCCACCAGCCGGATGCCCTGGTACAGCAGCGCACTGGAGGCCACCAGAAGGGCCCAGAGCGCGAGCAGCATCAGGGTCACGCTCAGGCCGACAAGCCATGCGTTGTTCAACTCAACCGTATCCGCGAGACGGAAGATATCCATGCAACTGTTGCATATCATGCAAAACGGTGCGCTTGCGCGGAGCTGCGCTTCCGTCAGGGGCAGCTCATGCGAGTGGGGCGCGGTGAGGCCACGCCCCGGCCGTTCCGCTGTAGGGCCGTCTACTCGCTGATGGCGGCGCGAGGCGGAGGCTGCTGCTTCGTCTCCTCCGCCGCGGCGATGCGGACGGACTTGATGTTGACGAACTCGTGGATGCCCACGTCCGCCAGCTCGCGCCCGTGGCCGGAGTGCTTCACGCCGCCAAACGGAAGCCTGGCGTCCGACGCCACCAGCGCGTTGACGAACACCATGCCCGCGTCGATGCCGTCGATGAAGCGCCGCTGCTCGGCTTCGTCTTGCGTCCACACGCTGGCGCCCAGGCCGAACGGCGTCGCGTTGGCCAACTCCAGGGCGTGGTCCACGTCACGCGCGCGCAGCAGCGTGGCCACGGGGCCGAAGAGCTCGTCGTGGAAGGCGGGGGCCTGGGGCGGGGGCTCGGCCAGGACGGTGGCCGGGTAGAAGTTCCCCGGACCCTCCAGGGGCTTGCCGCCCAGGAGCAGCCTCGCGCCGGCCTTCACGCTGGCCTCCACCTGGGCATGGAGCCCGTCGAGGATGCCGCGCGTCGCCAGGGGACCCAGGTCCGTCTTCGCATCCATGGGGTCGCCCACCGTGACGCGCTTCATCCGCTCCACGAAGCGACGCTCGAACTCGGGGTAGATGGCGTCGGCGACGATGAAGCGCTTGGCGGCGATGCAGGACTGGCCGTTGTTGATGAGGCGCGCGGACACCGCCGTCTCCACCGCCTTCTCCATGTCCGCGCTGGGCATGACGATGAACGGGTCACTGCCGCCCAGCTCCAGCACCACCTTCTTGATGGCCTTGCCCGCGGCGGCGCCCACGGCCCGGCCCGCGCCCTCGCTGCCGGTGAGCGTCACCGCGCGCACGCGGCGGTCCTCGATGACGCGATTGACGTCGGCTGTCTCGATGAGCAGCGTCTGGAAGGCGCCGCGTGGGAAGCCCGCCTGAAGGAAGAGTTCCTCCAGGGCCAGGGCGCACTGGGGCACGTTGTGGGCGTGCTTGAGCAGGCCCACGTTCCCCGCCATCAGCGCGGGCGCGGCGAAGCGGACCACCTGCCAGAAGGGGAAGTTCCACGGCATGATGGCCAGCACGGGCCCCAGGGGCTGGTAGCGCACGAAGGCGCGGCCGGTGCCCATGTCGACGAGCCTGTCGCGCAGGAGGGACTCGCCCTTGTCCACGTAGTAGCGGCAGGCCGTGGCGCACTTCTTCGCCTCGGCCCTGGCGGCGTCGAAGGGCTTGCCCATCTCCTGCGTCATGATGCGGCCGTAGCGGTCGGCCTCGGCCTCCAGCAGGTCGGCCGCGCGCCGCAGCCAGGTGACGCGGTCGGCGAAGGTCGTCTCGCGGTAGGCGCGGAACGTGTCGGCGGCGGTCTGGAGCTTCGCCTCCAGCTCCTCGGCGGAGAGGGGCGTGAAGGTGCGCAGCGTCTTGCCGGTCGCCGGGTCGATGGTGGAAATGGCCATGGAAGTGCCTCCTTGGGGCCCTGTGATAGCAGCCAGGCGCGGGGAGACCGTGCCGCTCGTGGCCCGAGCGTCCAGCCGTTCACTCCAGGGCTTTCGCGGCCCCGGCCCCTCCTTTATATGGGGGCCAGGACTGGAGACTGCCATGGCTGACATCATCCGCGAGCGCCGCTTCAACTTCCTCATCGCCGGGGTGCTGTCCTTGGTCATTCCCGGCCTGGGACAGCTCTACAAGGGCCAGTTCCTGCGCGCCGTCCTGTGGTTCCTGATGGTGGGGGCCGGCTACTGGTTCTTCTTCATCCCGGGCCTCGTCCTGCACTTCTTCTGCGTCCTCGGCGCGGCCTTCGGCAGCGCGGGCAGCGACCGCATCCGTCTTCCCGGATAGCCAACGTTCCGCGCGGGAGACGTCCCGCCGGACGCCGGAGTGCATACAGTCACCGCCATGTGGCGGAGGCTCTGGCAGTGGATGTCGGGATGGGACGTGACGGTGACGCGGCCATTGGGGCTGCTGTTGCTGTTGCTGGTCTGCTGCCTGGGCTTCATCGCCCTGTCGGACGAGGTGGCCGAGGGCGAGACGCAGCAGCTCGATGAACGCATGCTGTTGGCGTTGCGCAACCCCGAGGACCCGGCGCAGCCTCGCGGGCCCTGGTGGCTGCGGCGCACGGCGGAGGACGTGACGGCGCTGGGGGGCGTTCCCGTGCTGACGCTCGCCACCCTGGCGGTGTGTGGCTTCCTCCTGCTGGTGAGGCGCTACCGGACGCTGCTGCTCGTGCTGGGCGCGACGCTGGGGGGCACGGGCCTCAATGTCTTGCTGAAGCAGTTCTTCGCCCGGCCTCGGCCGTCCGTGGTGCCGCACCTCACCGAGGTGGTCAGCCAGAGCTTCCCCAGCGGGCACGCCATGCTGTCGGCCACCGTGTACCTCACGCTGGGCGCGCTGCTGGCTCAGCTCGCCGAGCGCAAGCGACTCAAGGTCTACGTCCTCACCGTGGCGCTGCTGCTGTCGTTCCTCGTGGGGCTGACGCGCGTCTACCTGGGGGTGCACTACCCCACGGACGTGTTGGGCGGCTGGGTGGCCGGACTGGCGTGGGCGCTGCTCATGGCGGTCTGTGCGCGGACGCTCCGCCGGCGGAGCCCTGCGCTGCGCGCGGAGGCCCGGCGCCCGGTGGAGTGAAGCGCGGCGGGCCGCGTCATGCCGTCCACCCCATGGCGCCGTTCACTGCGCGAAGCTCCACGGGGCCGGGGTGCCTGGGCGTCCTGCGGGACCCTGGTCCCAGACTGGGCGCCGTGAGAGACATGGGCCCATGAGCCTGCGGGACTGGCTGTCGCGATGGAGCTGGGGCGGCGCGCCGGTGCCCGCCTTCTACGACGAGTCCTACCGACTGCCCCTCACCGGCATCGAGTCCTCCGCGGGCATCGAGCCGCGCGGCGTGGACTTCACCACCTGGTATCTCCTGGAGGCCCGCGCGCTGCGCACCCAGGACGTGCACCACCCGCAGCCGGTGAGCCTCGCCGAGCTGGCGCGCGTGCATGACGCCGCCTACCTGGAGTCGCTCGGCCAGCCGGAGACGCTGGCGCGCATCTTCGCCACCGACCCCGCCGACGTGCCGGTGGACGCGCTGCTGTCCAACCTGCGGCGGGTGTGCGGCGGCACGCTGGGCGCGGCGCGGCTCGCGGTGGCGCGCAAGGGCCCGGTGGTGAACATGGCGGGCGGCTTCCACCACGCCGGTCCGGCGCGCGGCGGCGGTTTCTGCGCGGTGAATGACATCGCGATAGCGCTCGCCGCCCTCCACGCGGACGGCTTCGATGGACAGGCCGTGGTGCTCGACCTGGATGCCCACCCGCCGGATGGCACGGCGGAGTGTCTGGCGGGACAGAAGCGGGCCTGGATTGGCTCGCTGTCCGGCAGCGACTGGGGCGCGTTGTCGCCCGAAGTGGATGAGACGCGCGTCCCCGAGGACACGGACGACAGGACGTACCTGGCCCTGCTCGACGGACTCCTGGAGCGCATGCCCCGGCCGGACGTGGCCTTCGTCATCGCGGGCAGCGACGTGCTCGCGGGAGACCGCTTCGGCCGCGTGGGCCTGTCCCTGGACGGCGCCCGTCGCAGGGACCGGGCCCTGGCGCGCGCCCTGCGTGGCATCCCCAGCGTCTGGCTTCCAGGCGGGGGCTACCACCGCGACGCGTGGAAGGTGTTCGCGGGCACCGTGCTCGTCCTCGCGGGTCAGGGCCGTCGCCGCATCAGGGCGCGTTATGACCCGCTGAGCGCGCGGTATCGGCGCATCGCCCGCTCACTGACGCGCGAGGGCGCGACGCCGCTGGACGAGCCCATCACCCAGGAGGACCTGGAGGGCGCCCTCGGCCTGAGCGGCGGCCAGCGCCCGCCGCGCATCCTCGGCTACTACACGGCGCAGGCGCTCGAGTACGCCTTCTTCCGCTACGGAATCCTCTCCTACGTGGAGCGGCTCGGCTACAGCCGGCTGCGCGTGGAAGTGAGCTCCGTGGGAGAGGGGGACCGGATGGAGGTGCACGGCTGCGCCGCGGGCCAGGAGCACCAACTGGTGGACTGTGTCGTGGAGCGCCGCGTGCTGGCGGGGGAGCCCTTCCTCTTCGTCAACTGGCTCAGCCTGCGCCACCCGCGCGCCCGCTTCAGAGAGGGGCGCTCGCGGCTCCCCGGCCAGGACGTGCCGGGCCTGGGCCTGGCGCGCGAGGCGACGGAGATGCTGCTCGTGATGGCCCGGCGCCTCGTCCTGGCGGGCGTGGCCTTCCGTCCCATGTGGTTCCACCTGGCGGCGCTGGCGCGCTCGCGCTTCCGCTTCCTCGACCCGGCGCGGCAGGGGCGCTTCGAGGCGCTGCTGCGCGACCTGGAGCGGCTGCCCCTCCTGGAGGTCTCCCAGTCGGTGGTGGACGGCCACGTCCTGCTCAACGGTCAGCCCTACGCATGGGAGGCGAGCGACATGGTGTCGCGCCTGGAGCCCGAGGCCGGAGACGTGGAGGCCATTGCCCGGGAGCGCGAGCGCTGCCGCTTCACCTGGGAACCCACCCGGCTGGCCACTGGAGCATGATAGGGGAGGGGCGTGGACCTGGACGCGCTTCGCCGTGAGCAGCACAAGCGCCGGCTTTCCTGGATGCCGTGGCTCTACTTCGTCCTCAAGCCCCGCCACCGCGAATGGGCGGACGCCTGGCAGCGCGAGGTGCAGGCGCTGCTGCGCGAACTGGAGACGGTGGAAATCGCGGAGGGGTGCTTCATCGCCCCGGAGGCGCGCATCTTCGCCGAGCCCGGACGCACCGTCTCCATCGGCCCCGGGTGCAGCATCGCCGCGGATGTCTTCCTCCACGGCCCCGTGACACTCGGGCCCCGGGTGAGCATCAACGCCCGGGCGAGCCTGGACGGCGGCGCCGCGGGCATCCGCATCGGCGAGGGCACCCGCATCGCCACCGGGGCGACCCTCTACGCCTTCGACCACGGCATTGCCCCGGACCGGCCCGTGCGCGAGCAACCCGTCACGTCGCGGGGGCTCGTCATCGGCGCGGACGTGTGGGTGGGGGCCAATGCCGGCATCACGGACGGTGTCTCCGTGGGGGACCACGCCGTGGTGGCCATGGGGGCCGTCGTCACCCGGGATGTGCCGGCGTGGGCCATTGTCGCGGGCGTGCCGGCCCGCGTCGTAGGCGACCGGCGGCAGCGGCCCCGCTCAGGTGCTCCGGGTGGATGGGAGCCCGAAGACGGAGCGTGAACTTCTCCCGCATTCATTGACTTCCAGTTATTGAGACCCAATATGCTTCGGGTCGACGTCGCCACGGGAGGGGAACCGCAGGGTCTGGAATCGTTCCCGGCAGCCGTAGGTGCTGTCTGGGCTCCAGCCCCTCCCCGATGAGGCGCTAGGGAGGCCAGCACGTGGCAGACGAGCAACGGGACGCGGCGGTCATGGACGCTCCCGGGAAGGCTTCAGGGACGGCTCCCGCCGACATGGCGTGTGACCTGCTCCCTCCCATGAAGTCGCAGGCATCACACGCCGGGAGCCACGTGGAGTCCGAGCGCTTCCGGCACCTGTCCGAGCTGCTGCACGAGGTGGTGTTCCAGCTCGACGCGCAGGGGCGGCTCACGGTGCTGGGCGGTGCCTGGGAGCGGCTCACCGGGACGTCCGTGTCCGCGTGGCGGGGCCGCGCGCTCCTGGAGGCCATCCACCCGGAGGACCGCGAGCGCGCCCAGGCGTTATTGGCGTACACGCCCGGCACCCCCGTTTCGCGCCAGGAAGTGCGCGTGGACACGGGCGGCGGCCATGGCGTCCGCTGGGTGGAGCTGTCCGCCCGGGCCCTGGCCACCGTGCCGGGCGAGGTGATGGGGACGCTCCTGGACGTGACGTCGCGGCGCACCGCGGAGGAGGCCGTCACCACCCGTGAGCGCTACCTGGACGCCATGGTGCAGGTGCAGCGGCGGATGATGGGGCACGACTTGCCGGACGACCTGTACGGCGCCGTCGTCGAGCCGCTGGGCCACGTGTCCGCCGCCAGCCGCGTCTACGTCTTCGAGATGCACTTCGCCGACGACGGCACGCTGCTGGCGTCGCAGCGCGCGGAGTGGTGCGCGCCGGGGATTCCTCCCAACCTGGAGGACCCCAACATGCACGGCCTGCCCTTCGACGCGGCCCTGCGGCCCCACCAGTCCGAAAAGCTGCAGCGCGGCGAGCCGGTGCAGGGCCAGCCGCGCGACTTCTCGGAGCTGCTGGCGCCCATGCTGGAGGCGCAGGGCGTCCGCTCCGTGCTGCTGCTGCCCATGCACGTCCACGGGCAGCTCTTCGGCGTCATCGGCTTCGACAACTGCCGCGAACCCGAGTCCTGGGGCCCCATCGAGGTGAACCTGCTGTCGGGCGCGGCGGGCGCGCTGTCCCTGGCGCTGGAGCAGCGCTCGGCCAACGCGCTGCGCATGCGCACGGAGACGACGCTGCGGCGCACCGAGGCCGGCGTCCACCTGCTCATCGAGGCCTTCCCGGACCCGGTGCTGGTGCACGTGGGCGACGGCGTGCTGCTCTCCGTCAACCCGGCGCTGGTGCAGTACCTGGGCTTCCGCGACGCCTCGGAGCTGGTGGGCCGCCACATGCTGGACCTGGTCCGCCCCGAGGACCGGGGGGCCGCGCAGCTCCACCTGAGCCAGGCGCTGGAGGGCAAGAGCGCGGCGCGCGTGGTGGAGATGCCGCTGGTGCGGAGCGACGGCGAGGTGGTGGTGGCGGACCTGGTGACGCTGGCCGTGGTGCTGGACGGCTCGCCCGCGCGCATCACCGTGGCGCGCGACTTCACCGAGCGCAAGCGCACCCAGGCGCAGCTCATGCTGACCGACCGCATGGCCTCCATGGGCCTGCTGGCCGCCGGCATCGCCCACGAGCTGAACAACCCCCTGGCCTACGTGCTGTCCAACCTGGACTTCCTCCACAGCGCCGTGGGCGGCGTGCGTCCACGGATGCTCTCCCCGGAGGACATGGTGGAGCTGCGGCAGGTGCTCGACGACGCCCGCGAGGGCGCCGAGCGCATGCGCCAGATTGTCCGCCAACTGCGCGTCTTCTCCCGCGTGGAGGACGGCAAGGAAGAGTCGGTGGACGTCCACGCGGTGCTCGAATCCGTGACGCAGATGGCCGCCAGCGTGGTGCGCGCCCGCGCCCGGCTGGTGAAGGACTACGGAGAGGTGCCGCTCGTCCGTGGCAACGAGGGCAAGCTGTTCCAGGTGTTCCTCAACCTCCTCATCAACGCCGCGCACGCCATCGACGAGGGCGATTCGGAGGCGAACGAAATCCGCCTCACCACCCGCACGGAGGTGGGCGGCCGGGTGATGGTGGTGGTGAGCGACACGGGCCAGGGCATCCCCCCGGAGCACCTGCGCCGCATCTTCGACCCCTTCTTCACCACCAAGTCCTCCGGCCTGGGCACCGGCCTGGGGCTGTCCATCTGTGACACGATTGTGACGGCGCTCGGCGGCCACATCTCCGTGGAGTCGTCGGTGGGGGCCGGCACCACCTTCCGCGTGGCGCTCAGCGCCGCGCCGCCCAAGGCCCCGGCGAACCGGCCGGGCGCGTGAGCGCTGAGACGGCCGGTGTCACCTCCGGCCCTCGCGCGGACTGTAGCCCCCTCGACGGCTCGTTCTTCCGGTACTGCACGCCCGCCCTGAAGCGTTATCCACTTCCACCCCGGGGGATGTCCCCTGGCGCCTTGGAGGCAGGCCATGCGCACCCACTTCGTCCGGCATCTGCTGGCGCTCTCGCTCGTGCTCGCGACGGGCGCCCAGGCGGCCAGCCAGCCCTGGCGGACCTCCCCGCATCCGGAGTCCTCCGCGTCCGGCCTGACGGGCGCGTGCGAGGACGCGCGGGACTTCCTGCTGGGCGCGGGCAGCGCCGACATCACCGGCCCCGCCGCCGAGGTGGGGATGATGGGCTACGGCATGCTGGAGCAGCAGACCACCGGCATCCACCAGCGGCTTCGCTCGCGCGCGTTCGTCATCGCCTCGCCCTGCAACGGCAAGCGGGTGGCCTTCGTCAGCGCGGACCTGGGCATGGTGTTCCAGGCGGTGAAGCAGCAGGTCGTGGAGCGGCTGCGCGCGCGTTATGGCGACCTGTACACCGACGACAACGTGCTGCTGAGCGCCACCCACACCCACTCCGGGCCCGGGGGCTATTCGCACTACACCCTCTACAACCTCACCACGCTGGGCTTCTCGCCGCAGAACTTCGAGGCCATCGTCTCCGGCATCGTCGCCTCCATCGTCCGGGCGCATGAGCGGCTCGCCGAGGGCACGCTGCGCCTGTCGTCGGGGGAGTTGTTCGGCGCCAGCCGCAACCGCTCCCCCAAGGCCTACCTGCTCAACCCGGCCGAGGAGCGCGCCCGCTACGCGCACGACGTGGACACGCGGATGACGCTGCTGCGCCTCACCCGCGCGGATGGCACCGACGTGGGGCTCATCAACTGGTTCGCGGTGCACGCCACGTCCATGGGCAACGGCAACACGCTCATCAGTGGCGACAACAAGGGCCTGGCCTCGTACCTCGCCGAGCAGGCGCAGGGGGCCGGGGACACGTTCGTCGCGGCCTTCGCCAACGCGAACGAGGGCGACGTGACGCCCAACATCCTGGGAGGCACCCACGGCGGCGGGGCCAATGACTTCGAGGACACGGACCTCTCCGGCCGCAAGCAGTACGACTTCGCCGCGAAGCTGTGGGCGGAGGCGAAGACGCCGCTCACGGGCGGCGTGGACTACCGGCACGTCTACGTGAAGATGGACGCGGTGGACGTGGCGCCAGCCTTCGCGGACGGCACGCCGCGAGCCACCTGTCCGGCCGCCATCGGTGTGTCCATGCTGGCAGGGGCGGAGGACGGGCCGGGCGTCGGCGTGGAGGGCGTCACCTGCGCCGCCGGCCAGAATGCCTGGGGGCAGTTCAGTTGCTCGCTCACCACCACGCCGTGTCAGGCGGAGAAGCCCATCGTCCTGGAGATGGGCAGCATGCGGCCCTTCCCGTGGACGCCGGAGGTGCTGCCTCTGCAACTGGTCACCATCGGCAACCTGGCGCTGGTGGCGGTGCCCTTCGAGCTGACGACCATGGCCGGACGCCGCCTGCGCGACACCGTGGAGACGGCGCTGGCGCCCGCGGGCGTGACGGACGTCGTCATCGCGGGCCTGTCCAATGCCTATTCGGGCTACGTGACCACCCGCGAGGAGTACGCGCGCCAGGACTACGAAGGTGCTTCCACGCACTTCGGCCCGTGGACGCTCGCGGCCCTCCAGCAGAACTTCCACCTGCTGGCCACGTCGTTGCGAGACGGCGCCGGTGTGCCTCCCGGGCCCACGCCCAGGGATTTGCGCAAGGAGCAGCTCAGCCTGCAACCCGGCGTGGTGTTCGACGACAAGCTCTTGTGGGTGGACTTCGGCGAGGTCGTCACCGACGCGCGGCCCACGTACTCGCGCGGCGACACGGCGAGCGCCACCTTTTGGGGCGGGCATCCCAAGAATGACCTGCGCCTGGAGGGCACCTTCCTACGCGTGCAGCGGCGCGAGCCGGACGGCACCTGGACGGACGTGGCCACCGACGCGGATCCGGCCACGCGCTACCAGTGGCGGCGCGAGAACTGCGTGCCCACGTTGGCGTGCTCCCACGTCACCGTGACGTGGGACATCCCCGACGACACGGTGCCGGGCACGTACCGGCTCGTCCACGAAGGCAACTGGAAGTCGGGCTGGGACGGCAACGTGCGGCCCTACTCCGGTGCCTCACGGACCTTCACGGTGAAGTGACGCGCGGCCCGCGTCACAGCACCACCTCCGCGCGCATCAACGTGGACGCGGGCGTGGTCAACCGGTGGGGCTGCACGCGGCGGATGAGCTCGCACAGCCGGGCGGATGGGTTGATGAACTGCACGCCCACGCCCGTGGACAACATGCCCCACGTCTGCGCCTGGGCGGCGTCCACATGGCGCACCACCTCGCCCGCGCACTCCACCAGCTCGCCGGCCAGCAGCAGGGTGAACTCCAGCCGGTTGAACAGGCGCGGGAAGGGGTCCGCGCAGCACATGAAGAGTCCGCCCCGGCTCAGCTCCGTGCACAGCACCTCCACGTCGCCCGCGCCGGAGCGGCGCCGCACCCGCGCCACCCACGTCAGGGGTGGGGTGAGCGCGTTGGGCTCCGTCGCCGGGCCCTCAGTGTCCAGCCACGCCAGGGACGGCACCGGCGTGTGGCTGCGTGGCGGCGGCGTCTGGGGTGACAGGGCGTCCGCCAGCGGCTGGGCGGCGGCCAGCAGCAGGGCCTCCTTGAACTCCAGCGCGGTGGCGTAGCGGTCCTCGCAGCGGCGCGACAGCGCGCGCAGCAGCACCTCCGACAATGCGGGCGGCACCCCGGGCACCAGCAGGTGCGGCGGCGGTGCGCCCACCGGGCCCGTGCCCAGCGCCAGCTCCACCATCTGTCCCCGCTCGAAGGGAAGCTGCCCCGTGGACAGGTAGTAGGCTGTCACCGCCAGCGCGTAGATGTCCGCGCGTCCGTCCACCGGCTGGCCCGCGGACTGCTCGGGCGCCATGTACGCCGGCGTGCCCAGGACGATGCCCGCCGCCGTTTCATCCTCACCCGGGTGGGGACGGCGCGCCTTGGCCACGCCGAAGTCCAGCACGCGCAGCGACGGCGGCTCGCCCGCGTGCCGCACCACGAAGAGGTTGTCCGGCTTCAAGTCCCGGTGCACCACGCCGCACCGGTGCGCCGCGTCCAGCGCGTCACACGCCTGCGCCAGCAGCGACACCAACGTCGCGGGCACCATGGGCCGGGGCAGGTGCGACATGGGCACGCCTTCCAGGTACTCCATGACGAAGTAGTGGATGCCGCCGGGCGCCTCGTTGATGTCGAAGATGTGGACGATGTTCGGATGGCCCACCACGTTGACCGTCCGCGCCTCCGCGTAGAAACGCGCGCGGAGGCTTTCGTCCCGGCCCAGGTGGGGGTGCAGCACCTTCACCGCCACCCGTGCGCCAATGCGCGTCTGCTCGCCCAGGTAGACGGTGCCCATCCCTCCCGCGCCCAGCCGGCGGACCAACCGGTAACTCCCCAACGTCTGGCCCGTGAGGTCCGCGGGAGGGGCTTCCGCGTCGCCCGTGGACAGATACACCTGCGTCCAGGGCTCGCCGCCACACGCCACATCGTAGGGATGCTCGGTCAGACAGAGCTCGCAGTGCATGGTTCCCTGAAGCAGACACCAGGGCGGCGCCCGGGCGCGCATCACCCCGGGCACGCACCGTCTGTCAGGTGGCAATGCGGCGCCGCTCCGTCGACCAGCGGACCGGTGACTCCTGCCGTGGGACGGCTGGCCTCAGCTCGCGGCGAAGGGGGCGGCGTCGACGCGCACACCCACGTACGACGGGAAGCGTGGCACGCCGTCGTTGGACAGCTCCTGGTAGCGGAAGGTGATGATGGCACCCACGGGTGGCGGCGATGCGCGCTCCGCGTCTGACAGGCCCGTGCCCACGCTGAAGCGCGTGCCGTTACGCAGCTCCACCTCCAGCGCGCCCAGGCGGCCCTTGTGGCGGCCCGCGCCAGCCACGTGTCCCACCACGCGCGCTTCGTCGTCCTTGAAGCTCTTCACCTTGAGCAGCGTGTGGGAGCGGCCCGCCTCGTAGCGCGAACCGGGCTGGCGCAGCATGAGGCCCTCTCCACCCAGTGCCTCCACGCGCGCCAGCTCCGCGCGCAGGTGCGGCGTGCCGTCACAGCGCGCGTGGGCGTGCCACTGCGCATACGCGGGCTTCGTCTCCTCCATCCACTGCCGGCAGCGCTCCAGCCGCGCCTCGAAGGTGCCTTCCACGCCGGGCGCGTCGAAGGCGACGAAGGCCAGCTCCTTCCAATCATCGCTGCGGTCCTGCCGGCGGACGATGCTCACCGTGCGCTGGAAGCGCTTGCGCCCGCCGAACAGCTCACCGTCGAGCGGGAAGTCCGGCAGCCCCGCGGTGAACCACTCCGGCGCGAGGAACGCGTTGCCCAGCCGTGACCAGAACTGCTTCCCGTCCCAGTACGCGCGCACGCCGTCCAGCTTCTCGCTCATCCACCAGCCGGTGAGGTCCACGTCGTTCTCCCACGACTGGGCCAGCAGCAGGGGCGGGGCCTTGGTGTCGTCGCTGGCCGACGTGCTCCTCGTCGGACGCGCAGGGGCCGCGGGAGCGCCGGATGCGTCACCGCCGATGCGCGCGTCCTCCGCGGCGTCTCCGCGCACGCGGCGCAGGTGCTTGCAGGTGCGCCGCTCGATGGCCACCGACTGGTTGCGCCAGGCGGGGCATGAACACGAATACACACCGCCGGTGTTCTTGAGGATGTAGGGCTTGGAACCCGAGCCCTGAACCGAGACCTGCTCCCCGTCCGCGATGTCCGCCATGACCGACCCTCCGTGCCGCATCCGGAGCGGCGATGGGATGAAGCATACCCCCCAGGGCTGACGTTTCAGGACGTGATGCGGTGGGCATTCCGCCTCGGATGGGGTGGCGTGAGGCCGTTGGGCACCCCACGATGGGGAGTGGGCCCCGGAACCAGGAGGAGTCGCATCAATGGTCGTCATCGTCATGGGGGTATCTGGAGCGGGGAAGACGACGGTGGGCCGCACCCTGGCGGCCGAGCTGGGCTGGCGCTTCGTCGACGCGGATGACCTGCACCCGCGCTCCAACGTGGTGAAGATGGCCGCGGGCGCGCCGCTGACGGACGAGGACCGCGCCCCCTGGCTGCGCAAGCTGCGCGATGAAGTGGCCCGGGCGCTGGCGCAGGGCGAGGACGTGGTGATGGCGTTCTCCGGCCTCAAGCAGGCCTACCGCACGCTGCTGGAGGAGCTGGACCCCGCACACGTGAAGTGGGTGTTCCTGCACGCGCCGCATGAGGTGCTCGCCCGCCGGATGTCGCAGCGCCAGGGCCACTTCATGCCCGCGTCCCTGCTGGAGAGTCAGATGGCGGCCATGGAGCTGCCCTCGCGCGCACTCAGCGTGGACGTGACGCCGCCGCCAGCGGACATCGTGAAGCACATCCGTGATGAGCTGGGTGTCTGACGGCTGAACTCCCGCGTCGAAGCAGGAGGACAGCCCGTTCCTTGGTCACCCGGCTGGTGTATAGCGCTCTGTTGGGTTGCCACCTTTCCGCTTCACCCACCCTCGAGGACCCGCGCAATGCCCACCGCTTCGACGCCACCCATCTCCGCCCAGGATGCTCTTGCGCGCCTTCGGGAGGGCAATCAGCGGTTCGTCCTGAACGCGCGCAACATGGAGAACCCGCTCGGCCGCTCCGCCCGGCAGGCGCTGGTGGCGGGGCAGAGTCCCTTCGCCATCATCCTCTCGTGTTCGGACTCGCGCGCGCCGTCGGAGTACATCTTCGACCAGGGGTTGGGAGACCTGTTCGTCATCCGCGTGGCGGGCAACGTCGTCGCGCCGTCGCTGGTGGGCAGCGTGGAGTTCGCGGCGGCGAAGTTCGGCACGCGCCTGGCGGTGGTGATGGGGCATTCGCACTGCGGCGCCATCCAGGCCACGCTGGACTACGTGCGTGAGGGCAAGAGCGAGGCGTCCGAGAACATCCGCGACATCGTGGAGCGCTGCCTCGAGCCGGTGACGACGGTGGTGAGCGCCGCCGGGCCGAAGGCGGACTGGGAGTTCCTGATGAAGGAAGCCGTCCGCGCCAACATCCGCAACTCCTGCGACACTCTCCGCCATGGCAGCCGCCTGCTGGAGCGTCTGTGCCGCGAGGACGGCATGCGCATCGTCGGCGCCGAGTACTCGCTGGAGACGGGCGCGGTCGATTTCTTCAACGGCGTCTGAGAGAGGACACGTTCATGAAGAAGCTGGTCAACGCGCCTCGCGCGGTGGTGCGGGAGATGCTGGAGGGGTTGGTCTCGCTCGCCCCGGGGCAGGTGCTGCTGGAAGGGGAGTCGGTGGTGCTCCGCGCCGACACGCCTTCCGACGTCCGCGCGCGCAAGGTGGCTGTCATCTCCGGTGGCGGCAGCGGCCATGAGCCGGCGCACGCGGGCTACGTGGGCGCGGGCATGCTGGACGCGGCGGTGGCCGGTGACGTCTTCACCTCGCCCAGCACCGATGCCGTGCTGGCCGCCATCCGCGCCGTCGCGGGGCCCGCGGGCGCGCTGCTCGTCGTGAAGAACTACACCGGGGACCGGCTCAACTTCGGGCTCGCCGCCGAGCTGGCGCGCGCCGAGGGCATCCCCGTGGAGACGGTGGTGGTGGCGGACGACGTGTCCCTGCACGACACGGTGGAGCCCGCGCGGCGCCGGGGCATCGCTGGCACGGTGCTGGTCCACAAGGTCGCGGGCGCGGCGGCCGCGGCGGGCGCGGCGCTCCAGGACGTCCTCCGCGAGGCCACCGCGGCGGCGGAGGCGCTGGGCACCATGGGCGTGGCCCTGGGGCCCTGCACCGTGCCCGCGGCGGGCAAGCCGGGCTTCACGCTGGAGGAGGACGAAATCGAGCTGGGCCTGGGCATCCACGGCGAGCAGGGCGTGCGGCGCGTGCCGATGCAGACGGCGGACAGCCTGGTGGACACGCTGCTCACCACCATCGTCGAGGACCGGCGCATCAACTCGGGAGACCGGGTGGTGCTGCTCGTCAACGGACTGGGCGGCACGCCGCCCATGGAGCTGGCCATCGTCGCCCGGCGCGCGCTGGCCGCTCTGCGTCAGGGCGGCATCCGCGTGGAGCGCGCGTGGAGCGGGACGTTCCTCTCCGCGCTGGAGATGCCTGGCTGCTCGTTGTCCCTGCTGAAGGTGGACGACGCGCGGCTGGCCCGCCTGGATGCGGCGGCGGATGCGCCCGCGTGGCCCGGCGCGGGTCGGCTGCCGAAGGAGCCGGGGGTGTACCGGCCTTCGTCCACGGCGTCTCCGGCATCGCTTCCGGCGGAGGCGCCGCAACCCGGGATGGACCGCTTCCGGAAGGCCGCCTTGCGGGTGGCGGACGCGTTCGAGCAGTCGGAGCCCCGGCTGACCGCGCTCGACAGCGCCGCGGGCGACGGTGACCTGGGCCTCAGCCTGGTGCGTGGCGCCGAGGCGATTCGCGCCCTCCCGGAGGACGCGTGGACGAGCCCCGCGCGCGCGTTGACGGCCATTGGCAATGCCCTGCGGCGCAGCATTGGCGGCAGCTCGGGGCCCTTCTATGCGACGGCGCTGCTGCGCGCCGCGCGCAGGCTGGCGGAAGGGCCCGCGGATGCCGCCGCATGGGCCGAGGCCTTCGACCTCGCCGTCACCGCCGTATCGGAGCTGGGCGGCGCGCGGCCTGGGGACCGCACCATGCTCGATGCGCTCCGGCCCGCCGCCGACGCCTTCGCGAAGGGGTTGCGCGGCGGGCAGGGGGCTCGCGAGGCCTGGGCCTCGGCGGTGCACGCGGCCGAGGCGGGAGAGGAGGCGACGTCACGGATGCAGCCACGCCTGGGACGCGCCAGCTACCTGGGTGCGCGCGCCGTCGGTGTGCCGGACGCCGGCGCCGCGGCCGTGGTGGTGTGGATGAAGGCGCTCACACCAGGCATCGGCTGAGCGCCGTCGGGATTCGGACCTTCCGGCCTACTGCACCCAGCGTTTGCTGGTCTGGTACACGTCCATCAGGGGGGAGACCAGGGTGAGGCGCGGCCCCCAACGGGTGGCGTCCTCCAGGTCTTCAACCCGCAGGGATTTCAGTGAAAGAATTTCCGACATACAGGCCAGCGGCGCGTGCTGCCAGACCCGGGTGAGGTCGTCCGCCGTCACGTCGCCGATGAGCTCGCCGTGCACGTCGTCCACCACCGGCAGCCGGCTCAGGCCATACCGCTGCATCAGTGACAGTGCCCTCACCACCGTGTCCTTGGGGAAGAGCGTCACTGCCTTCGCCACCGTGTCCTCGCGCTCCACGTACAGTTCCGTCATCGCCGGCCTCGCCACCCTGTTGTTGCCCTGCGAGGCACCGTAGCAAGACAGTTGCCAACAACCGGGGCGTTGCCCGGCATGGGCGGGGAGGCAGGCGAGGGCTGGCTCGTGTCGCCCGGGTGACACCCTTCGTGGGACGAAGGCGGCTACAGGCGGATGCCCACCGAGGTCCGCAGCTGGGTGTCGAGCTTGGGGACGCCCAGGGGCGGAGAGTTGTCGAAGGTGAGGTTGAAGCCGATGCCCACCGAGAGGCGCTGGTTGGGCTTCACCTCGAAGATGGTGTCGTTGAGCAGGCGGATGTCGGCGGGGTTCGTCACGCGGGGCTGGGCGTAGAGCGTCTGCACCAGGAAGACGTTCTCCATGAACTCCAGCCGCCCCAGCACGTAGCTGGACAGGCGCGGGTCGGTGCGGAACTCCCCGGCATCCGGTTCGGAATCCCGGCGGATGCGCTCGTGCTCCAGCATCAGCGCGAGCCCCACCACCAGCGTGGCCTTCTTGTCGGTCAGCACCCTCACCCGGGGCCCCGCGCCCAGCAGGGCCCGGAACTGGATGCGGCGGAACTTGTCGAACTCGTGTTGGAGGAACACCTCGCCGGAGAGCCGCTCCGTGAATCCGTAGCGGTAGCGGACGTGCTCCATCACCTTGCTGACGATGACCTCATCGGCGGCGAAGGCGTACTCCCCCCGGATGACGGCCAGCCAGGTATGCGTCTCGCTGCGCCACTGGCCCAGCAGGGCGCCGCGCACGCTGAAGAGGTCGGTGCTACCCGTGCGCCAGTCCGCGCCCAGGTCCACGGCCGCCGAACGCCCCGGGCCCGTGTTCTCGTCGAACAGCGCCTGGACGTTGACGATTTGCGCCGCCGCGCTCGCCGCATGAAGCCACACGAGCAGCAGCACCCACCTGCTGGATTTCCGTCCCGCCATGGCCCGGGTCTGCCCCGTCGGCCGGCATGTTTCAAGGGCTCCCGTGCAGCTCAGGGCAGGCGCTCCACCGTGGCCCCCGCGCGCTCCAGCAGCTCCCGATACCAGTCGAAGGCGCGCGCGGTCCGCTCGCCCAGGGCCTTGGCGCCCCAGAGCACGGTGAGGGTGCGGCGGGTGTCCGCGTTCGTCTTGGTGCGCTGCGCGTCCTTGACGGCGTTGGCGCATGGGCCTTCCGCGTCGAAGAGGCACAGCAGGCCCGCCAGGTCGATGCTCTGCCCGGACGCGTTGAAGACGTACTGCGCGCCCTCCGGGGCCACGCCCACGCGGAAGGGGGCGGTGGCCCGGTCCAGGTCCACCACGCTGATGGGCAGGCCGCTGTGCAGGGACACCGCGTTGCAGGCATCCACGGCCAGGTTGATGGCGCCCAGCGAGCCGTCACCCGAGGCACGCACCAGGTACTCCGACGCGGGCTTGCCGCGCCCGGTGGGCTTGTAGCCGCCGTGGCGGAGCATGTCGCGGATGGCGCCGCGCACGGTGTCGTCGCTGGACAGGGGGGCGGTTGCGCCGGGCTTCAGCAGGGCCACCAGCCACTCCGGGGAGGGCAGCTCGCCCAGGGGGCTGGGGAAGGTGGTGGTGAAGGCCAGGGTGCTCAGGGAGGGGTGGGCGTCGACGGTCAGCACGGCGCGGCAGTCTATGTCACGGCCCGAGTGGGGGCAGGTCCCACTTCCAGCCTGGGACCGGGGGCTCCCCCGCCTGTCGGCTCTCATGCAAGAGAAGTCGCTTTCCAGGGGTTCGGAACATTCTTTCCGGGGCGGGCTACGTGGCATAAGGGCGCCGCACCCGCTTCCGGGCCCCCCGCACGCACATGATTCGTCTCGACAACATCAGCAAGCAGAACGGCCAGCAGATTCTCTTCATTGAGGCCTCCGCGGCGCTCCATAAGGGGGAGAAGGTGGGCCTCGTCGGACCCAACGGGGCCGGCAAGACGACGCTGTTCCGGATGATTACCAGTCAGGAGCACCCCGACGAGGGCCAGGTCGCGGTCGACCGGGGCGTCACCATTGGCTACTTCAGCCAGGACGTGGGTGAGATGGAGGGCCGCAGCGCCGCCGCCGAGGTGATGGACGGCGCGGGCCCGGTGAGCACGGTGGCCGCCGAGCTGAAGGAACTGGAGGCCGCCATGGCCGACCCGGACCAGGCGGACAACATGGACAAGCTCGTGGAGCGCTACGGCCTGGTCCAGGGGCGCTTCGAGGAGCTGGGCGGCTACGCGCTGGAAGGCCGCGCGCGGGAGATTCTCGCGGGCCTGGGCTTCACCCAGGAGATGATGGACGGCGACGTGGGCGCGCTGTCGGGTGGTTGGAAGATGCGCGTGGCGCTGGCCCGCATCCTCCTGATGCGCCCGGACGCGATGCTGCTCGACGAGCCGAGCAACCATCTCGACATCGAGAGCCTCATCTGGCTGGAGGAGTTCCTCAAGAACTACGACGGCGCGCTGCTGATGACGTCGCACGACCGCGAGTTCATGAACCGCATCGTGAACAAGGTGGTGGAGATCGACGGCGGCTCGCTGTCGACGTACACCGGCAACTACGAGTTCTACGAGCAGCAGCGGGCGATGAACGAGAAGCAGCAGCAGGCGCAGTTCGAGCGCCAGCAGGCCATGCTCGCCAAGGAGCTGAAGTTCATCGAGCGCTTCAAGGCGCGCGCCTCGCACGCCGCGCAGGTGCAGAGCCGGGTGAAGAAGCTGGAGAAGATTGAGCGCGTGGAGCCGCCCAAGCGGCGTCAGACGGTGCTCTTCGAGTTCCAGCCGGCGCCGCGCTCGGGCGACGACGTGGTGAGCCTGAAGGGCGTTCACAAGGCCTACGGCAGCCGCATCATCTACGAGGGGCTGGACTTCCTCGTGCGCCGCATGGAGCGCTGGGCCGTCATGGGCGTCAACGGCGCGGGCAAGTCCACGCTGCTGAAGCTGGTGACGGGCTCCACGCAGCCGGACACGGGCAACGTGGCGCTGGGTGGCAGCGTGAAGATGGGTTACTTCGCGCAGCACGCCATGGACCTGCTGGATGGCGAGCGGACGGTGTTCCAGTCGCTGGAGGACGCCTTCCCCCGCGCGGGTCAGGGCTCGCTGCGGGCGCTGGCCGGCTGCTTCGGCTTCTCCGGTGACGAGGTGGAGAAGAAGTGCCGCGTGCTGTCCGGTGGTGAGAAGGCCCGGCTCGTCATGGCGAAGATGCTCTTCGACCCGCCGAATTTCCTGGTGCTGGACGAGCCCACCAACCACCTGGACATGGCCACGAAGGAGATGCTGATTACGGCGCTCTCCCGCTACGAGGGGACGATGCTGTTCGTCTCCCACGACCGTCACTTCCTGGCCGCGCTGTCCAACCGCGTGCTGGAACTGACGCCCGAGGGCATCCACCAGTACGGCGGCGGCTACACGGAGTACGTCGCGCGCACCGGCCAGGAAGCGCCCGGTCTGCGGAGCTGAAGCACCGCGAGGGGCTCGGCGTCCGCCGGGCACATCGCGCTTCACGGCGGCTCAGGGCTCCACGCGGCCCTGGGCCGTCAGTGCGCTTCGCAGCGCTCGCATCTCACCCAGCAGCTCCTTTGCCGCGCCGAGCGTCGCGGCTGAAGGGGCCACTGGCGCGGGCAGCGCCGGCTCGGAATGCTGCGGCTCACCCAGCCCGGCGTCCCGGTGCATGCGCACCCGCGCCATGATGACGTCGCGAATCTCCTCCGGATTGTCCACGCCCCGGAAGTGGGCCTCGTGCAGTCCTTCGGCGTGTGAGGCGTCCGCGTCCTGCGAGCCGCGCTTGCTGCCTCCGCCCGCCGTCTCCACCTTCACGTCGGCGATGCCGAACAGCCGCTGGAGCGGGTTCTGCCGGATGGAGACCTGCTGGATGTTGGCGAAGGTCATCGTCTTCTCCTGGATGGAGACGAGCCCTTCCCGGATGCGCAGGCTGCGGTCGGAGAGGATGTACCAGCGGTACTCGTAGTCGAGCCACGCCACCAGGAAGGTGATGGGGGCCTGCACGGCGAACGCGAGCCAGGCGAACATCTCGAAGACGAAGAAGACCGTGTCCGCATGCGCGTAGGGCAGGTGCGGGACGAACCGGTTCTTCACCGCCACCCAGGTGAAAATCAGGCCCACCACGACGCCGGCCTGCCGCAGGCCCCAACGGAGCAACTGGAGCTGGCGATGGGCCGGGGCGGCGCGGAACACGCGAACCGCCGCCCCTTCGGGGATGTGCGGCGCGGGGGGCACCTTCAGCAGGCGCAGGAGCCAGGCAGGCGCGGTGTCAGACATCCTGCTTCTCCCGCGTGGCGCCGCTGTCCAGGCTGAGCCGCAGGGCGCGCACCTCCTCGGCAATCTCGCGGAGCGTGGCCGCCAGCGCGTCATGGTCGCTGGCGGGCATGGCGCGTGCGCTCTCCTGCGTGGGCACTGCGCGCTCCCGGCTTCCCCGCATCTTCGAATAGAGGAAGTCCCGCATGGCTCCGAAGTCGGGCACACCTTCGATGGTGATTTCCGCCTGAGAGTTGCCGCTCGCCGTCTGGATTTGGATGCGCGCCAGCCCCAGCCAGCGCTCCACCAGGTTGCTGGACAGGTGGATGTCCTGGATGCGCGCGTAGGTGAGGGACACCTCCCGCCGGAAGAGGATGCCCCAGCGGACGGTGATGCCCTCGTCGTCCAGCGTGTAGCGCAGCGTCTGGTACTTGAAGTAGCGGATGAGCCCGAGGATGGGGAAGCCGGGCCCGGCCAGCAGCGCGCTGACGAGGTAGTAGGTGAGCAGGCTGCGGTGCGGTTGCAGCACCGTGGGCAGGCGCGACAGGAAGCCCCCGTCACCACCGGGGACCACCGTCAGAGGGGAGGGCGACCCCGGGTCTGTCATGTGCGGCTCACCAGCAGGCGTCTTTCGCGAGAGAGGTCTCAGGCATAACGGACCGGAGCATCTCTCATTTCACGCCTATTCGAACAACCGCCCCGCCAGCCGCGCCAGCTTCTGCGCCTTGCCCGTGAAGGGCGGGAAGAACAGGTGGACCAGGGACGTACGCCCCTGGCGCAGCACCGCGCGCTCGTGGCTGAAGGTCCGGAAACCCGTCTCGCCGTGATACGCGCCCACGCCGCTGGCGCCCACGCCGCCGAAGGGCAGGTTCGGATTCACATTGTGCAGCACGACCGTGTTGATGCACGTGCCGCCCGCGCGAGTCTCCCGCAGCAGCCGCTCCACTGTGGCCTCGTCGTTGCTGAACACGTAGAGCGCCAGGGGCTTGCCGTCCTCGCGCACGTGCGACACCACTTCGTCCAGGGATTCGAAGCGCAGCACCGGCAGCACCGGTCCGAAAATCTCCTCGGCCATGATGGGCGCGTCCGGTGTCACATCCGCGAGCACCGTGGGCGCGATGTAACGCGACTCCGCGCCCACGCCGCCGCCCACCACCACGCGCGCGCCAGCCTCCACGGTGCGGTCCATCAACTGGCGCACCCGCGTGAAAGCGCCGTCATCCACCATGCGGCACAGGTCCAGGCTCGCGCGGCGCGCCTCCTCGGTGCGGCCGTAGAAGCGCTCCAGGGCCTCCTTCATCGCCTCCAGCAGGGCCTCTTCCTTCGACGCGTGGACCCAGACGTGGTCGGGGGCGATGCACGTCTGGCCGCCGTTGAGGAACTTGCCCCACACCACGCGCTCGGCGGCGGCGGTGACATCCGCTGTCTCATCGACGATGACGGGCGACTTGCCGCCCAGCTCCAACGTCACGCTGGCCAGGTGCTTCGCCGCGGCCTCCATCACCCGCCGGCCCACGCGGGCCCCACCGGTGAAGAAGAAGTGGTCGAAGGGCAGCCGCAGCAGCGCCTCGCCCACCTCCGGGCCTCCCTCCACCACCGCGACCTCTTCTGGGGGGAAGACATCCTTCACCAGCTCCGCGATGAAGCGCGCCGTGTTGGGCGTCTTCTCACTGGGCTTGCACAGGACGGCGTTGCCCGCGGCCACCGCGGCGACCAGCGGCGACACCAGTAGGTGGAAGGGGTAGTTCCACGGGGCCATCACCAGCACCACGCCCCGGGGCTCGTACTGCACCAGGCTGGACGTGCCGGTGAGCAGCAGGGGCGTGGAGACCTTCCGGGGCTTCATCCACGTCTTGAGGTGCTTCTGGATGGCGGCCAACTCCATCAGGACGGGGAGGACCTCGGTGGCCTCCACCTCCGCGCGCGGCTTGCGGAAGTCGGCGTGGAGCGCCTCGGCCAGGGCCTCGCGCCGGGCGACGAGCAGCGTCTTGAGCTGCTCCAGCCGGGCCAGCCGTTCCTTCATGCCGCGGCGCGCCACCTCCCAGCGATGCGCATGAAGGCGGTCGAACGCCTCCTGCACACCGTCCGGCATCCGTGCTTCTTCCAACTTCACCACGCGCATCGCCCGGCTCCTTCCGGAGGTGCCCCGGCCTGGGTTGCCTACTCCATCAGCCGGGTCGCGCGGGAGGCCAATTCCTGCGCCTTCCCGCGATACGGCGGGAAGAACACCGAAGCCAGCGACTTCATCCACTGAACCATCACTGCCCGCTCATGGCTGAACGTCTTGAAGCCGAAATGGCCGTGGTAGTTCCCCAGGCCACTGGTACCAACCCCTCCGAACGGGAGGTTGGGGTTCGCGAGGTGGACGAGCACGTTGTTCACCACCGCGCCACCCGACGTGGTGTTCTGGAAGATGTCTTCCACCGCCCGCTTGTCCTGGCTGAACACGTAGAGGGCCAAAGGCTTCCCACCCGCGCGGATATGCGCGTAGACCTCTTCACGGGACTGGAAGGTGAGCACCGGCAGCACCGGTCCGAAAATCTCGCCCTCCATCACCGGGCTCTCCGCCGTCACGCCGGACAGCACGGTGGGCGCGATGTAGCGCGAGGGCTCGTCCGTCTCCCCGCCCACCTCCACCTTCGCTCCCGCGGCCACCGAGCGCTCGAGCAGGTCCTTCACCCGCCGCCACGCCACCGGGTCCACCAGTCGCGTCAGGTCAGGGCTCGCCTGCCGCTCCTGCTCGGTGCCGCCGTAGAAGCGCGTGATGGACGCCTTGAGCGCGTCCAGGAACGCCCGCTCCTTCGACGCGTGCACGAACACGTAGTCCGGCGCCACGCACGTCTGGCCGCCGTTGACGAACTTGCCCCAGCACAGGCGCTCCGCCGCGGCGCCGACGTCCGCCGTCTCATCGACGATGACGGGCGACTTGCCACCCAGCTCCAGCGTCACGCTGGCCAGGTGCTTCGCCGCGGCCTCCATCACCTTGCGGCCGATGCGCGTGTTGCCGGTGAAGAAGATGTGGTCGAAGGGCAGTTCCAGCAGCGCCTCGGCCGTCTCCGCGCCGCCTTCGAACAGCGCCACCTCGCTCTCGGGAAACACGTCCTTCACCAACTGCGCCAGGAAGCGCGAGGTGTGCGGCGTCTTCTCGCTGGGCTTGCAGATGACGGTGTTGCCCGCGGCGATGGCGGCCACCAGCGGCGACACCAGCAGGTTGAAGGGGTAGTTCCACGGCGACAGCAGCAGCACCGTGCCGCGCGCCTCGTAGCGCACGTGGCTGGACGAGCCCGCCAGCAGCATCGGCGTGCCCACCCGCATGGGCTTCATCCACGACTTGAGGTGCCGCACCGTGTGGTTCAGCTCCTCCAGCGTGGGGTGCAGCTCCGTCAGCTCCACCTCCACCGCGGGCTTGCGGAAGTCCGCGTGGATGGCGTCCGCCAGCTCCGCGCGGCGGGCGATGATGGCTTCACGCAGCCGCTTCAGCCGGGCGATGCGTTCGGCGGCCGTGGTGCGAGACATCGTCCAGCGGTGCGCGCGCTGGGCTTCGAACACCGCGCGGATGCGCTCGGTGTCCGCGGTGGGCTGCGTGTTGGCTTGAGACGTTGCTTCGAGCATGGGGTTCTCCAGAGGATGGGAACGGAGGCTCAGCGGGACTCCAGCCCGCGAAGAAGGGTGGTGAGGGCCGTCGTCAGCTCGGCGGTGAAGTCGACGCGCAGCGGCGCCAGGTGGGGCAGTGCCTCCAGCACCTCGCGCGCCACCGGGGCCACGTCCGCCATCTGCCGCAGGCCCGTCACCAGCGCGTGCAGGTGGATGAAGAAGCGCGGGCCTTCTCCGGCATGGAGGAAGGGCAGCCGCTGCTCCACCAATGTGCCCGCGCGGAGCAGCGCCGCCAGCAGCCGCTCCTTGAACGGGCGGAGCTGCTCGGCCGTCACGTTCTGCTCCAGCACCGTCTGCAGCAGCGCGAGCAGCCGCGTCAGGGCCACCTCGCCCTCCAGCGACTCGGCCACCGTGCGCGCCAGCCGGGGCCCCGTCCAGGCCGACGAGTCCTCCACGAGCAGCCCGTCCAGCCGGGCGAACCACGCGAAGAGCAGGTCCTCCAGCAGCGCCAGGAACAGCGCCTCCTTGGTGGGGAAGTAGAGGAACACCGTGCCCTTGGCCAGCATCGCCCGGCCGGCCACGTCCGCCATCTTCACCTCGGCATAGGACGTCGACTGATACAGGGCCAGGGCCTCATCCAGGATGAGCTGCCGCCGCGCTTCCTTGTCCTCGTCCTTCCGAGCTCGCTGGGGCAGGGCCCGATTCGCCTTCGTCGCTGAGGTGCTGGCCATGGCTCATGGATGAATGACCCACGGTCATTCGTCAAGTGACTGAAGGTCATTTGTCCGCCAGGTGGCGGGGTGAGGGCGTGTGTGCTGGAGTGTGTCCCATGCGTCCCATCGAGGCGGAGCTCCTGTCGGGCAGCGCGCTGTACCGGGAGGTGGTGTTGGAGAAGCTGCTCCACGCCCGGGAGTCGGTGTGGATGGCCACGGCCAACGTGAAGGCGATGTTCGTGGAGCACGGCGGCCGTTTCGTCCCGCTGGTGGACGTGCTGGACACGCTCGCCGCGCGTGGAGTGGCGCTGCGGCTGTTGCACGCGGAGCTGCCCAGCCGGCCCTTTCGCGCCGCCTTCGACCGGCAGGCGCGGCTGGTGGCGGGGGGCTTGTCGCTCAAGGTCTGTCCGCGCGTGCACTTCAAGGCGGTGGTGGTGGATGGCGCCTGGGCATACCTGGGCAGCGCCAACCTCACCGGCGCGGGACTGGGCGCCAAGGGCGACTCCGCGCGCAACTTCGAGCTGGGCTTCGTCACCGAGGACTTCGACGTCATCGACCGGGTGACGGCGCTCTACGAAGCGGTGTGGAGCGGGGCCGAGTGCAAGGGGTGCAAGCTCCGCGCGGTGTGTCCCGACCCCATTCTGCCCGCAGGCAAGCGAGCGCCCACGCCGCGCCGTCCTCGCGCGGATGCCCCTCGTCTGGGCAAGGCGCGCCGTCTCCAGCGGGGCGCGAAGGCCGCCAAGCGCTAGGTTGGCCACACCGCGCGGAGGGTGCGCCCGGCCACCCTCTCCGCCACCTCACCTCCCGCGTTGGAGTCGCAGCTCGAGCTGCGGCGCCGTGGAACGGTGTGGCGTGTCGCGCTGAACCGTCAGCAGGTGTGGCGACGGAGCCCGGGCTCGTCGAAGAAGTCCCGGGGCGAGGCCTGGTCCACGAGCATCCCCTCATCGAGGAGCAGCACGTGGTCGGCGACCATGCGCGCCAGCGGGAGGTGCTGCGTGACGAGCACCACGGTGCGCTCGGCCCGTAGCATCAACAGCCGCCGCGCCAACCAGCGGATGCCGTCTCCCGACAGTCCCACTTCGGGCTCGTCCAGGAGGACCAGGGGCGCCTTGTGGGCGATGGCGACGGTGAGCAGGGCCAGCCGCCACAGCCCTTCGGGCAGCAGCGCCACCGGCCGCTCGCGCAGGCGGTCCAGCCGCACCGCCGCCGCTGGAGCGCAGGCCCACACGGACTCCAGTGTCTGGCGCGCATCGGGGCCGAGCAGCTCGCCCAGTGTGCGGGACTCCGCGGGCCGGCCTTGGGGCACCACCGCCTGCGCCGATACGGGAAGGCTGAGCTGGCCCCGCACCCAGAAGTCAGCGCCGTCTCCGAGCCGGTCGTTGACCAGGGCCCGCAGCAGGGTGCTCTTGCCACTGCCACCCGGGCCCAGCACCACGCTGGCGCGCCGCCAGGGCAAATCAAAAGAGAGCTTCGCCAGCACCGCGCGAGGGCCATAGCCGGCGCCCAGGTCCCTGGCTTGAATCACGGCGCTGCGCTCCTTTCTCAATGCCGAGTGGGGACGGCTTTCAGCGGGGGGCGGCCAGGGCCTCCTGTTCGGGAGGAGGCATCGCGCCGTGTTCGCCCAGGAGGTTCGTGGCGAGCCGCTCCAGTGTCTCCCGCCACTCCGCGCGCTCCACGGCGGTGGGATTCTCGATGCAGTCGTCCAGCATGTCGTCCACGCCCAACAGGGGATGGGCGAGCTCCGCCAGCCGCTCGGCGCTCAGCGAAGGGTCCAGCTCCAGGCTGAGCAGGAGTGAGACCAGCAGCGCCTGGTCGTGCTCGCGCAGCTCGGGGCGGAGGTTCACCTGTGTGAGCAGCTCTGCGAACACCGCGATGTCCTGCCACAGCCTCCGGCCGGACACGGCGTCATGGCCATCCTGCCCGCGCAGCCAGTCCAGCACCGCCGCCTGGAGCCGCCGCAGCTCGGTGCGGTCCTCGATGCGCAGGTCCTCGTAGATTTCCCGGCCCGTCAGCTCGGAGAAGCACACCGCGGCCCGGCGCAGCACGGGCGCCAGCCACGGCGCCGTGGGCTCCGCGCGCGTGAGCAGCCCCCGGCGGAACAGCACGTAGGCCTGACGCACCTTCAGCGACCGCTCCAACTCCTGGGTGAGGAGTCCTTCCAGCCGGGGCGTCAGCCCCTCATGCGCGCACAGCGCGCGCTCCACCACGGCGGCGCACTTGAAGAGGCGGCGCCGGGCGCTGCTGCACTTGGCGATGATGTTCCAGGGCGCCTCGGAGGCCGTCATCGCCCCCAGCCGCTCCAGCCGTTCGCCCAGGTCCAGGCGCGCCATGAAGGCCAGGTCTGCGATGCGCTGTCGCCGGATGTCGGCCACGAAGCCCGGCAGGTCCTCATCCTCTTCGTAATGGGCGCGAACGGAGCCCATCGCCTGCGCCCCCGCGAGAACGGCGTTCCGAAGCGCCGGCACGGACTCCTGCAAGAGGCGCGGGGCCTCCTCCTGCTCGCACCGGCGCAGGTCCACCTGCCGCGCCAGGTGAATCGCGTCCGTCAGCGCTGTCTGTAATTGACCGGGCGTCAAGGGAGGCAGCTCCGAGTCCAGCGGTGGAAGCGCCGGCAGGGTGGGCGTCGCGTTCTATGTTTTTGTAGTGTTTGTGGATAAATATTGTCAAATCGCCATGAAGTGCGGGAATCAGTCTGAAAGTCCGCTGAGAGTCGGAACTCCCGGAGTCCCGCGTGCCAGGTATCGCACCCACGAGGTGTCAATGACTTGCGCGTCACCCGCTGAATCGCGCGGTCCTGCCTGACAACGTTTGGGAATGTTGAGCGCCTGTGGTGACTGGCAGGGATTGCTGGGAGCCAGCGGCTTCCCGGCTCCAGGGCGTGACTACTCCGGGACTTCGGACGTGCCCGCGACGGGGCCCTTGCCGGGCGCTTCCTCCATCAGGGCCTCGGCGGGTGGTGGCGCGCCGTCGCCCTGCGGCTGCTTCTGCCGGTCCCGCCACGCGCTGGGCGACTCGCCCACCAGCTTGCGGAAGAGGCTGCTGAAGTGCTGGAGCGAGGCGCAGCCCACCTCCACCGCCACCGCGGTGAGCTTCATGTTCGATTCGCGCAGCAGCGACTGCGCCATGCGCACCTGCACCGCGTTGAGCTCCGCCTGGAAGGACGTGCTGGCCTCCTTCAGCCGGCGTTGCAGCGTCCGTTCGGACATGCCCATCTCCCGGGCCACGTCCGACAGATTCACCTCCGGCAGCCGGCCCCGCATCACCTGGTGCAGCTCGCGCAGCAGGGGAGACTGGCCGGTGGCCTCCGCGACCAGTCCGTTGAGCTCCGCCAGCAGCGCCGCGGCCTCGGCCTCTGGCTGCCCCAACCACTGAAGGGCGGTGTCGGGAGCGGTGAAGGCCCGGCTGGGATAGGCCCCGGACAGCAGCGTGTAGAAGCCGCCCACCACCGCGCCCACCACGCCTTCAGGCCGCACCAGCGCCTGCTTCAGCACGGAGGTGCTGAAGTCCTTCTCGCGGGGCTGCATGTATTTGACCAGGGCGGCAAAGGCCATGGGGTCCGCGGCCTCCAGCCGGCGCGCGTCCACCAGCGAGGCATGCGGCTTGGCGGGGGACAACTCCACGTCCAGCACCTGGACGAGCCGGCGCACCTCGGCCTCTCCGGGGCGTCCCCAGAGGATGAAGCCGCACAGGTCCACCGAGGCGTACCAGTGGAGGAAGCCCTCCCCGACTAGGTAACGGCCGTGGGGGTCCCGGAGGTAATCTTCGAGTCCGTCTGCCGATCGCACGGCTTGGCAGAATAGCGCTTCACCACCCGTGCCACCCACAACGGATTGATGGGGGAAAGCCCGGTCGTCAGCTCTGGACGGAGCCTGGACGTCCGAGCGAGCTCCTCGGTGAGGGCCGGAAGCTCGTACCAGGGCACCTGCGGCTTCAGGTGATGGGCTTGGTGGTAGCCCGCGTTGAAGAACCACCGGTTGTAGAAGGCGGAATAGGACGTGGTCCCCAGGGCGTCCTTCTGCTCGGAGTCCGTTTCGAAGTGGGCCGCCAGGTTGAGCCAGTGGATGCAGAACTGCGTCACCAGCAGCACCCCCCACCAGGCCAGGCCCAGCGCGGGCTTCCACACGATGAGCGCCAGCAGCGCGCCGTCCACCACCAGGAAATCCACCGCCAGCTCCAGCCGCTGGTTCTTCTTCTTCGCCGACTGCCAGACCTTGCCCAGCGTCTCGTAGGGCCACAGCCACGGCGTCAGCGCCGAGCGCAGGCAGTAGCGGAAGACGCGCTCTCCGGGACGGCGGCGGCCCCAGTCGCCCGGGCCGTCATCGTACCGGTGGTGGTTGAAGTGATGGATGAAGTAGCCCCGGTAGGGGAACCCACACGCCATGCCCAGCGCACGGGACACCACCCAGTGCGCCAGCGGAGGCCGGGCGATGGACACGTGCATGTGGTTGTGCAGGACGGCGTAGTTCCAGAAGCAGATGGCCCAGCCCAGCAGGCACATGGCCAGCCGCCCCACCCAGGGAAGCGCGTCCCAGCTCCAGATGAAGGCTGGGGACCACGCCCACCACAACGCATGAACCGCGAGCTGCGGCAGGTCGGCTGAAGGGGGCGGGGGGCGGGCGGGGGTCATGAAGCATTCAGTACGCCCCCCCAGCAGCGGCTGCTTCACTCCACGCGCCAAGCGCTTGCGCCAGGGCGCAATCCGTCCGGCCCCTCACCACCCTTCAGGTCCCAGCCAGGGTCTTCACCGCCCCGGCCGGGTCGCCGCTGTATCGCTACGTCTCGAGCGCGTTCGCCACCTGCCCCAACAGGCGAAGACGCGGTGCGTCCAGCTTGCGCACCGTGCGCAGCAGCCGGCGGACTTCCGGACGCTCACGGTATTCCGGCGGGTCCTCCGCCAGCGTGGGCGCGCCTTCCACGCCCGCCATTCCCAAGAGCACGTCCGACGAGCAGTTGAGCACCAGGCACAGCTTGCGCAACGTGCGGACGCTGGGGAGCATGTGGCCGCGCTCCAGGCGGCCATACACCTCGGTGGCGATGCCAACGCGCTCGGCCACGTCGGCCTGGGTCAGCTCCAGCCGTTGTCGCGCCGCGCGGACCGCGTTTCCAATGAGGGTTGCCAGTCGTTGTTCCATGGCGTGCGGAAAACCTGTCGAAAAGAGGGCTTCGTCCCCCCGCATCCAGGCGGAGAGGCTCCGGGGAGAAGTGACGGCCGTTGGCTGCCTCGTGGAACACAGATTACGAGTGGGGTCTGACATTCCGGGGCTTCCGGGAGGGCCTGCTGGAGCGTCCGGAATCGAGCGCTTCAACCCCTTGAGACGGATGTCTCTCGCGCGGCCCGCTCGTGCGCGCGGAAGCCGAAAATTCGGCCTGCGCGGCGTTGTCAATGACTGCCCGGGACGCGCTGAAAAAAGCCCTGGTGTTTCCGTGGTTTACGAAGTGAGGACGTCTGACGTAGGGTGGGCCCCCCGGTAGGTACCGGGAATCCGGTGCAAACCCCCGGTGACTCGGATCCGCAGGCCGCGCCGCGCGCCTCGCGGGGAGGCTGTTGAGGTCGTGAGCGACGAGCGTCCGGACGCGCTGCTCAAGAGCGCACTCGAAAAGATCGTCTACTTCGAGGCGCGTGCCCAACAGCTCCACAGCGAGCTGGCTTCGACGCGCGATGAGATGGAGCACCTCAAGCGCGAGGTCGCGGAGACGCACCAGCGCGAGCTGGGCCTGCGCCGTGAGGTCGCGGAGCTGGAGGTCCGCGTGGGTCGGCTCCAGGCCGAACGCGAGGAGCTGGCCCGGCTCAACCAGGCCCTGCGCGGCGAGCGGAACCAGATGATGGACAAGCTGCTGGACGTGGGGCGCATCCGCGCCACCGCCCAGGAGCGCGACGACGAGGACGACGACCTGGGGCTCGACCTGGCGTCGTTCATCTCCCAGCTTCGCAGCGAGGTGCTGCTGCGCGGTGAGGCGGGGCCGGTGGCCCGCGGGCTGGTGGTCCCCACGCGGCGCTCGCCGGTGCCGCTGCGTGAGACGGCGGCCAGTGTCCCCGTGACGCCGGCGCCGGTGAGCGAGCCGCCCGTGGCCGCTGTCGTCGAGGACGACGGCCTGTCTCCGGTGGCGCGTGAGGCGCAGCGCTTCCTGCAGGCGGGCCGGTTGGGCGTGAGCGCGGCGCAGCACGCGGAGCTGTCCACGCACGCGGGTTTCGGCGGGCCGACGGATGAGACGTTGTTCGGGTTCTCCATCCGCGAGCTGTCCGCGCAGGATGGCGCGGCCCGGGTGCGTGCCGCGGAGCGCCTGAAGGCGCTGTCACAGCCGGCCGCCGCGCCCGCGCTGGCGTCGGCGCTGCATGCGGAGACGGATCCGACGGCGCAGGTGGCGCTGCTCCAGGCGTTCGCGTCGCTGTGCCAGGAAGAGGGCGCGTCGGTGGTGTCGCCGCTGCTCGCGTCGCCGGTGCCGGAGGTGCGCATCGCGGCGCTCAAGGCGCTCCTGACGCTGGCGCCGAAGGACGCGGCGCCGCATCTGGCGCAGGCAATGAAGGACCCGGACCGCTCGGTGCGCCGACGCGCGTCGCTGCTGGCGCTGGGCCTGGAAGGGGAGACGGCGCGGCGGCTGGGCGAGGAAGCCATCCACGACGCGGATCCGGAGGCGCGCGCGCTGGCCGCGCTGGCGCTCGGCGCCGGCGCTGGGGAGAACGCACGCACGCTGCTGCTGGGCGCCTTGGGTGACCGCGAGCAGCGCGTTCGCAAGGCCGCCGCGCAGAGTCTGTCGCGCATCCTGGGGCAGGACGTGTCGGCGGTGGTGGACCTGGACGAGACGCATCGCCGCCGGGAGATTCGCCGGCTGGCGACGTTGCCCGTGAAGCCCGTGCGGGCGCGGCTGGAGCAGCCTCGTCCGATGGTGGCTTCGGTGCAGGCGGTCGCGCCGGCAGTGGCTGTCGCCGCGGTGGTTCAGGCGCCGGTGGCGGCGGTCGAGCAGCCCGCTCACGCGGTCGTCGCCGTGGGGGCTGCGAATCGGCAGGCTGTCACCGTGGGCCTTGCGCAGGGCGCTGGTCCGGTGGGGCCTGTGCAGGGGCGAGCGGGCCCCGTGGGACCGCCGGTGGTGCCGACGCCCGCGCCGACGCCACAGGCCGCCGCTCCCGTGCAGCGTCCGCCCGCGCCGACGCCACAGGCCGCCACTCCGGTGCAGCGTCCGCCCGCGTCGGTTCCGCAGACCGCCGCCTCCGCACCGCGTCCGCCCGCGCCACAGGCCGCCGCTCCCGTGCAGCGTCCGCCCGCGCCAGCTCCGCAGGCCACCCCAAGCCAATCCAGCCCCGCGCAGGCTCCGCGTGCGCCGGCCGCTCGCCTGTCCCCCGTCCAAGCGGCCCTGGTGGCCATGGGCGCGGTGCCCGGGCAGGCCGCCCCCGCGCCGCGTGTTCCCGCTGCCGCCGCGGAGCCGTCCCGTCCGGCGGCCCCCGTGCGCCCCAGTGCGTCACCGGTGGAAGTCCTCTGCACGCAGATGCTGGCCGAGGTCCGCGTCGCCGTCCGAGGCCGCTCGCTCGTCGAGCTGGCGGTCGCGCTCTCGGCGCCCTCGGAGCTCGCCCAGGAGGCGCTCACTCTGTTGTCCGCACGGGGAGCGGTGATTCGAAGGGGGCACAAATACTTCGCCGCTTGAGGCAAGGTAGCCGTCCCGCACGTCTTTCGAAGGGTCGTCCATGGAAGCGCCGACGTACAGCTCCAAGCAGGTCGCCGAGATGCTCGGCGTGTCCCCGAAGCAGATTCCGGAGGAATCGCGGAAGGACGCCTACACGCCAGACGACATCTGGGAGCTGCGCACCACGCTCGACCGTTTCCCGGCGCGGGTGGGCCACCGCCGCCAGCTCTTCCTGAACTTCAAGGGCGGCACCGGCAAGACGTCGCTGTCCACGTCCTACGCCTGGCGCCTGGCGGAGCTGGGCTACGCGGTGCTCCTCATCGACCTCGACAGCCAGGGCCACGCCACCAAGTGCCTGGGCTACGAGGGCGAGGACTTCGAGAAGACGCTCCTGGACGTCCTCGTCCGCAAGACGCCCCTGGCCAAGGTCATCCAGAAGTCCTCGCTGCCCAACCTGGACTTCGTCCCGTCCAACCTGACCATGTCCACGGTGGACCTCGCGCTGATGCCCATGGCTGGCCGCGAGTTCAAGCTGCGCAACGCCCTCAAGGACGTGGAGGCCCAGTACGACGTCGTCGTCTTCGACGCGCCGCCGTCCTTCGGCCTGCTCAACCTCAACGCGCTGATGGCGGCGAACGACTTGTTCGTCCCCGTGCTCGCGGACTTCCTGTCCTTCCACGGCCTCAAGCTGCTGTTCGAAACGGTGCAGAGCCTGGAGGAGGACCTGAACCACGTGCTCGACCACGTCTTCATCGTGGTCAACTCCTTCAACGCCACCTTCAAGCTGGCGAAGGAGGCGCTGGAGGCGCTCCAGACGCACTATCCGGAGTTCCTGCTGCCCACCATCATCCGGCAGTGCACCAAGTTCGCGCAGGCCTCCAGCGAGGGGCGGCCGGTGTTCGTCGCGGACCCCTCGTCCAAGGGGGCCAACGACATCCAGGCCATGATTGACAACATCCTGCCCCGGCTGGTGGCCGCGGCAGCCGCCGCCCAGACGAAGGGCACCCAGCAGGCCGGCTGAGAACCATGAAGAAAGCCTTTGAACAGAACGTGTCCCGCGCCAAGCCGCGCCTCCGCCTGGGCGCGCTGACGGGCCTCGTCGACCCCGTCGAGCCCACGCCTCCCGAGCCCGAGGCCGAAGTGGCCCCCGAGCCCGTCGCCGAGGCCCCCGACCTCTCCGCCGAGGTGCGCGCCCGCATCGAGCGCGCCCGCAGCCCGCGCCCCAGCGCCGCCGAGGCGATGGACGCCGCCCTGCGCGAGCCGGACGACGCGCCTGTCTACGAGGAGCCCCCGCAGGAGCCCGAGGCGGTCGCCGACGTGCCCGTGACGTACGGGGCTCCGCCGGAGGCGGAGGCGTTGCTCGACACCGAGCCGCACGCCGAGCCCGTCACCTTCGCCGCGCCGCCTCCGGCGCTGCACTTCGACGCCGTCAGTCCTCCTCCGGAGGCGCACCCCATGACGCAGGCCTCGGCTCCCGTGTCCATGCCGCACGTCACCGCCACCGTCGCAGAGCCGGTGGCCCGTGTCGAAGCGCCGCCCACCGAGGTGGAGGTGCAGCGGCCGGCCCCGCCGCGCGAGGACGGGCAGGACTCCTCGGCCCGCCGTGAGCGACTGAAGGCCCGGCTCAAGGCAGTGCGGGAGAATCCGCGCCCGGAGCCGCTGCCCGCCACCGTGGCGGAGGCGGGTCAGCGCGCCGTGGAGCGCATCACCCACCTCCAGGCGGAGCTGGTGAAGGTGAAGGCGCTCAACCTCTCCCTCACGCAGGACCTGGAGGTGTCGCGCCGTCAGGCGGAGAAGGCCACGGAAGAGGCCCGCCTGCGCATGGACGAGGCGCGCCGCCTGTCCTCGGAGATGGAGGGCCGGGTGAAGTTGCTGGCCGACCTGGAGCGCGAGCTGTCCGCGCTGGAGGGCGAGCGCGACGAGGCGCTGCTGTCGCTCCAGGAGACGCGGCAGGCGCTTCAGGCCGCTGCCAAGGAGCGCGAGGCCCTGGAAGAAGAGGTCGCCCGCGGCAAGCAGTCCCTGGTGGACAGTCTGGCCGAGGAGGAGCGGCTCGCCGGAGAGCTGGAGTCCGCCAAGGACGAGTCCATGTCGCTCCAGCGCGCGGTGGAGGCGCTCCAGGGAGAGCGCGACGTGCTGGCCCAGCAGGTGGCCTCGCTCACCGCCGAGCGCGCCGAACTGCTCGAGGCGCGCAAGGCCCTGGAGTCGGTGCACCGGGCCCTGAGTCAGGCCACGGTGCGCTGAAGCCGCCCGGCTACTTCCCGTCCTTCGCCACGCCGCGTGCGTTGTTTCCACCGCGCACGGCGGCGAAGGCGGGGCTGAGCGGCGGCGAGCGGAGTCCTTCGGTGGCCAGTCCACTGAAGGCGCCAGCCGGCTGTTTCAGTGCCTGGACGTGCGCGAGGATGTTGCGCCGGCGCTCGTCCTTCCCCGGGTGGTTGGCGAAGGTGCTGCCCCCGTCCTTCGTCTTGGCCAGCAGGGCGAGGTAGTCGTCCGGCGTGTAGCCCGCGGAGAGCATCAGCTCGACGGCGATCCGGTCCGCCTCCAGCTCCTGCTCCTTGGCGTTCCCCTTGTCGATGAGGTCGATGGTCTTCTCGCTCAGGTGGCCCAGCAGGCCCGGGTCCTGGTCCAAATCCAGCGTCCCGTCGCCATTGCGGCCCGCGGAGAGCACCTTCACCGCGGTGGGGGAGAGCACGGCCTCGCCGTAGGTGACCAGCTCGCACGTCTTCACCTTCGCGTCGCCGTACTGGTGGATGGCGTGCTTGAGCGTGACGTGGGCGATTTCGTGCGCCAGCACGCCGGCCAGCTGTCCTTCGTTCTCCAGTCCCTGGAGCAGCTTCCGGGTGACGAAGACGTAGCCACCGGGCGCGGACATCGCGTTGAACTGGGACGTGTCCTGGAGCACGCCGAAGGTCCACTCGAGCGTGGGCCGCGCGGATTGCGCCGCCAGGTTCTTCCCCACGACGTTGACGTAGCGGTGGAGCGCGTCGTTGGGGCCGTCCAGCAGCAGCCCGCCACCCCGCCGCACGAAGTTGATGGCCAGCGCGCCGCCCAGGGCGTACTCCTCCTGTACGCTGGGAGCGGCGCGCAGCTTCTTGCACGTCTTGGCTTCCGCGGACGCGGCGCTCAGCTTCCCCAGGAGGTTCTCACCCCGGGTGAGCGAGGAAGCATTGAAGCCCTTGCAGGACGCCGACAGCGCGCCCAGACCCACCAACGCGAGCACCTTCCAGCCCGTTCGCATCATCGGTTGCCGCTCCGCTTGTTCGTTCCGGCCTTCGCGACCGTGTCGCTGGCGCCCACCACGGGGAAGAGCCCCGCCGCCGTCACGTGCGCGGCGATGTCCGCCGTGGACACCGACTTCGCCAGCGTCTCCAGCGCCTGGATGTCCCGCACGGCCTTGCCGTGGTCGCCGCCCTTGTCCTTGCCGTACTGCTCCGCGCCGGGGCTGAGCGCCTTCACCGCGGCGCCACTGGCGACGAACTTCTTCGGGTCCACCTGCTGGGTGCCATTCCCTTGCGTCACCAGCTCCATGTTGGGCGGCGTGGTGGACAGGTTCGTCTGGAACACGAAACCCTTCTTGCCGGTGGCCGTGGTCACCCGGTGCCACTGCTTGTGCTTCGCATCCGCGCCGCCCCACGTCACCCGCTCTCCGGGCTGGAGCACCGCCACGGCGTTGTCCGAGCCGGACGGGCTCGCCTGCACGCGCGTGTTCTTCGCCTTCACGTACAGCGGCTCGCCGACCTTCACGGCCGACGCCCCCGCCGGAATCGCCAGCGCCAGCAGGGCGGTGGTCCACGCCACCCGCGTCTTCATCCCCATGTCTCCCCGACTCCTTTCCTCACCGCTCACTTGTCCAGGTTCGCCACGCCGTCGAAGTCCTGCGGCGGCGCCTTCACATATCGTTGACAGCGCTCCAGCAACGCCTGCGTGGGCCCGTCCTCCGGGTCCTCCGCGCGGCGCGCATTCAGCACCGCTGCTGCTTCCTCGAACCGCGCCGCGCGGTAGAGCGCCAGCGCCGCGTGATATCGCTCCACTGTCTCCCGCTTGCGCGCGTCCAGCCCGCCCTTGAGCGCGAGCAATTCGTACACGGTGACGGCCTCCGTCTTGCCCGCCACGCGCACCCGGTCCAGCTCCCGCACCTCGATGTGCTCGCGCGCCAGTTCGTACGTGCGCGGGCCAATCATGATGACGGAGCCATAGGCCTTGTTCGCGCCCTCCAGCCGCGCGGCCAAGTTCATCCCGTCGCCAATCGCGGTGTAGCTGAAGAGCTGCTCGCTGCCGAAGTTGCCCACGAAGTTGACCGCGGTGTTGACGCCGATGCGTGTGTACATGTCCGGTAGCCCCTGGGCGCGGAACTCGTCGCGCAGCCGGTCCACCGCCGCCTTCGCCGCGAGCGCGCCCTTGCAGCCGCGCAGCGCGTGGTCCGTCTGTCGCATCGGCGCGCCGAAGAGACACACCACAGCGTCACCGATGTACTTGTCCAGGCACCCACCTTCCTTCAGCAGCGCCGCGCTCACCCGCGTCAGATACGTATTGAGCAGGCGCACCAGGTTGCGCGGGTCGTCCTTGAAGCGCTCGCTGAAGGTGGAGAAGCCTCGGATGTCGCTGAAGAAGGCGGTGATTTCGACATTCTCCCCATCCAGCCGAGGCAGCTCGCGCTGGGCAATCATCTGCTCCACCAGCTTGGGCTCCATGAAGCGGCTGAAGGCCTGCCGGATGAAGGCCGCCTCTTCGTTGGCCACCAGGTGGTTGAAGGCCACCGCGCTGACGCTGGCCAGCACGCCCGCCAGCGCGGGCAGGGCGGTGAGCACGTAGGTGTTCGTCAGTCCAAGGGCGGGGCCCGTCACCCAGCTCATGCCGGCGTAGAGCCCCAGCGGCCACGCAATCTCCAGCGGCGTCCAGCGCGTCGTCATCAGCAGCACCACCGACACGAAGGCCACCGCGAAGACGAGCGCCAGACTCACCCCCAGCGGCGCGCGGGTGATGAAGCGGCCGTTGCCCAGGAGCGTGTCCAGCACCGCCGCCTGTTTCACCACGCCGGGCTCATGCGACGAGAAGGACGTGGCCTTGACGTCGTTGAGGCCCACCGCGTTGCCGCCAATGATGACCACCTTGCCGCGGAAGACGTCCGGCGGCAGCCCCGTGGGTTGGCCCTGGCCCCGGTGCACCCACGCGTCGAGCACGGAGATGAGTGGAACGCTGGTGAAGCGGTCATGCAACTGCCCGCCGAAGTCGATGCCAGCGCTGCCATCCGCATCCACGGCGTAGGTGCGCGAGCCCAGGCGCAGCGTGCGCCCGGAGAACTCGATGGCGCTGGCGCCCAGAAGGCCCGCGGCCACGCGCACCGGCAGCGTCGCGAAGGCATTGGGACCATCCGAATAGACGAAGCGCGTGCGGCGCATGAAGCCGTCGGCGTCCGACTCCGGCTCCACCAGCCCGAAGCCATCCACCGCGCCCACCAGCACGGGAATGGGCGGCACCGGGTGGCTGGGGAGCCGCTCCCCCGAGGACGTCGCGTAATCCAGCGCGGGCAGCGTCCGGCCGTTCGCGCGCACCGGAAACGCGATGGCCCGGGCAAGCTGCTCGGGAGAAGCGGAGGGAAGGACCGCCTCCAGGGCGCCGTCCTCGAACGTCTCCGCGCCGGCTTCCTCCGGGAAGGTGTCCTCCTCCTGAGTGGGGCTGTCCACCACCACCGCCGCGCTGAAGTCAGCGGGGGGCAGCAGCGGCGCGTTCGCGTGGGTGGAGACCCCCAGGTAGAAGGGGATGGACGTCTCCTGGAGCACCTGCGCGAAGGCCAGGTCCATGGACTCGTCCGTGCCGCGCTCGTCCATGACGGCGTCGAACACGATGGCCCGAGCACCCTCGGCTTCCAGCTGTTCCACCACGCGCGCCCAGAGGTTGCGGCTGTAGGGCCAGCTTCCGAAGTTGAGCGCGTACTGTTCGTTGGCGCGGATGCGCTCCAGGCTTGGCTGGTCGATGGTGACCAGCACCACCTGGGATGACACCTCGCGCCGCGCGGTGAAGCGCGTGACGACGGTGTCGTACGCGGAGCGCTCCGCTTCCTCCAGCAGGCCGCCCAGCCTCGCGTCGAAGTGAAGGCAGACGGCGGCCAGCGTGGTGGCCAGCACCGCCACGCCCAGCATCAGCCGCCAGTGGTTCTGCCACCGAGAACGGACCGTCTTCCAGCGCTCGCCTGCCACGTCCCCCTCTTGCGAAGCGTGCTGGGGTGGACACTACCCCAGCAGCAGGGGCGTGGGCAGTCACCTCGCATGGCTGGGTGTATCGGCCGTGTACTCACGGAGAAACCCGAGATTTCAGAGGGGGCCCCAGCAGGCACCCAGGCGGGCCGCTGGCGCCTCTGACGTCACCCTTCCGGAAACCCGTGGACCGTTTGCCACATGTCGGTGCCGTCCGGACCTTTGCACTCAGTTCGGCACGGATTTTCGCTTTCAAGGAGTCAGACGTGGCCCTGGATATCCTCCAAGAAAAAGGCGTCCCGCTCGACAAGCAGGTCTTCACCTGGAAGGACCTGGTGCGGCGCCCCTACAGCAAGCTGGATGATGACGCCTTCACCCGCGTGTGCGTCATCTACATGAACGGCATCATGGCGGACGCACTGCGGACCAAGCATGCCTTCGCGCGCATGAACCGCGAGCTGCGGGAGCCGCTGGCGTTGATTCGCCGCGTGGAGCAGTACGAACAGACGCTCATCAACTGGCTCAACCCCGCGGACCAGTCGCCGCTGGAGACCACCCTGGGCTTTGAACAGGTCGCCATCGAGGTGACGGCCAGCGTGGCCCTGCGCGAGCCCGACCCCTACCTGGCCCAGACGTACCGGTTCGGTCTGCTCGAGGACTTCGACCACCTGTATCGCTATTCCGCGCTCTACGACCGGCTGGAGGGGAAGGACCCCAACAACATCACCCAGTCGTACACGGACATCATCCCTGGACGGCCTACCTCCGTGGAGCATCGCCATCCGCTGGATGACCTGCGCCGTCCCTACAACAAGCGCACGGCGCACCCGCTGACGAAGCTCCACGCGATGAGCATCACCGCGGCGGAGAACCAGACGCACGACTACTACATGACGGTCGGCCCGTTCTTCAGTGACCCGGTGGCCCGCCAGCTCTACGCGGAGATTGCCTCCATCGAGGAGCAGCACACCTCCATGTACGAGTCGTTGCTGGACCCGGACGAGTCCATGCTGGAGAAGTGGCTGATGCACGAGGCCTGCGAGGTCTACAACTTCTACTCGTGCGTGGCCTTCGAGAAGAACTCGCGCATCAAGGAGATATGGCAGCGCTTCCTGGACTACGAGCTGGGACAGCTCCACTACGTGAAGGAAATCTTCCAGAACGTGGAGAAGCGTGACGCGGCGGAGGTGCTCCCCAGCACGCTGCCGGAGCCCATCGGCTTCAAGGAACACCGCGACTTCGTTCGCAAGACACTGAATCAAGAGGAGGACATGGCCTCCAACGGACAGGACTACGTGCGGCTGGCGGACCTGCCGCGCGACCACCGCTCGTACATCTGGCGCGACCAGCTCAACTCCGACGGCTCCCCGTCCGAGACAGTGGCCGCTGGCTACAAATGGATTCCGGGCACGGAGCTCGCCGCGCGCACGCCGCGCATGGGCTCCACGTTCGAGGGAAAGAAGGTTCACTGACATGAAGACGACCACCAGCGACATGGGGCGCAACCGGACGGGCGTGGCCACCTCGCCCATCGACAGCGCGGACATCACCCAGGAAGCGGAGAAGCATCAGCCCAGCCACCTGGGAGACGGCTCGCTCCTCCTCCAGGTCCGGCAAATCTACGCGCGGGAATCCGAAGGCCTGGGCAGCGTTCCGCCGCCAGTCAGCCTCAAGGGCGTGGCGAAGACGGCGGTGGACGCGCTCAAGGGCTCCAAGCCCACCGTCTTCATCGACAAGCTGGGAGAGCGGCTGGCCTTCGAGCGCAGCGGCACCCGGCTCTACGAGGGCGCGCTCGCCAAGTTCGACGTCTACGGCAGCTGGGAAGGTGGGCCCACGCGTGAGGGCCTGGAGAAAATCTACAACGACGAGCTGTCCCACTTCCTCATGCTCACCGAGGCCCTGAAGTCACTGGGCGCCGACCCCACGGCGATGACGCCCAGCGCGGACGTCGCGGCGGTGGTGTCCCAGGGGCTCCCGCTGCTCATCGCGGACCCGCGAGCCAACCTGCGCCAGTCATTGGAAGCGCTGCTGGTGGCGGAGCTGGCGGACAACGCTGGCTGGGAGATGCTCATCGAGCTGGCCCGCGACCTGGGCCATGACACGCTGGCGGACCGCTTCCAGCTCGCGCTGGATTCGGAGGTGCAGCACCTCCTCTGGGTGCGTGGTTGGCTGGCCGCGGGCGTGAGCGTGGAGGCGCGCGGGGCGCCCGCCCGCGAAGAGCGCGCGGGCACGCAGCCGCGGGTGTGACGCTCAGAACGATGAGCCCGGCTCCTGGAGGAAGACGGATTCCTCCGGAGTCGTCGGACGTCCCAGCGTCACGTTGCGATGCGGGAAGCGGCCGAAGCGCTGGATGACGTCCCGGTGTTGCCGGGCATAGTCGAGCGCTTCCCGGCTGTCCGAGTGATACAGCGCGAGCACCTCGAAGAGGGCCACTGACAGCCGCTGGTCGTTGACGGACTCGCTGTGCTCGAAGGGCAGGTACATGAACCACCGCCACAGCGGCGGCAGGGCCATGTCCAGGCCTCGCGCCAATCCGTGCCGGGCCACCTCGCGCGCCCGCGCGTCCGAGGCGAAGGCCTGGGGCGTGCCGCGGAAGAGATTGCGCGGGAACTGGTCCAACAGCAGGAGCAGGGCCACGCAGCTGCGAGGCTCGTCCCGCCAGTCGTCCAGCTCGCCCTCGGCGGCGCGCTCGACGGCGGGCAGGAAGCGGCGCCGGCATTCATCATCGAAGGCTTCGTCCCGCAGGAACCACCGCTCACGTGGCTGCCCGAACCAGAAGCTCAGGATTTCCTCTGCGCTCGCCATGAGACGCCTCATCGTCAACGAGGGGAAGCCGCCTTGTACACCGGCGCCAGCCGGGGTGGCGGCAGGGAGGCGCCGGTACCACCTTCCACCCGACACTGGCGGGTGCTCCGCCAAGGGAGGACGCGGATGGACTGGACGCTGGAGCCGACGACACGAAACGTGCCTGACCCGGTGCGGCGCACGGCGCTGAACCCCACGCTGCGCAAGGAGTCCGTGGTGGCGCTGGGCGTCTTCGGCGCCCTGACGTTTGGCGCGGCGGCGCTGGGCGCTCGCGTCAGCTCGGCGGACACGCGCTGGTACCGGCGTCTGCGCAAGCCCTCGTTCCAGCCGCCACCGAAGGTCTTCGGCCCGGTATGGACGGTGCTGTATGGCCTCATCGCCCTGTCGGGTTGGCGTGTATGGACGGCGCCCGCGGGCGCGGCCCGCTCCCAGGCCCTGGCTTGGTGGGGCATCCAGATGGGATGCAACGCCGCCTGGTCCTGGCTCTTCTTCGGCAGACACCAACCGCGCCGCGCCCTGGCGGACAACCTGGCGCTGCTGGCCAGCGTGACGGCGTATGTCGCCGTCACCAAGGATGTGGACCGCCCCGCGGCCTGGATGGCGGTGCCGTACCTGGGCTGGGTGGGCTTCGCCAACGTGCTCAACGCCGAAATCGTCCGCCTCAACCCCTGAGCCACCCTAGTTGCGCAGCTTCGACGGCTTGGGCGGGTTCATCGCCAACACGGTGGCGAAGTAGCGGGCCTGACTCTCCGTGGTGCACCGCACCTCCTGGATGCGTCCGCCCACCTTCACGCGGACGAGCCAGCCTTCATTGTCACGAGTCCAAGCAGGCGTGTCGGTCGTCATGGTCATCCTCCCTCGAAGTGCATCCTCCGCCTTTCGATAGAGCAGCCGCCATGCCAGCGTCGGAAGCGTGCGAATCCAGGCGCTTCCCCCCGCCTCTTGGCCAATGGAAGACACCCACCCCTGTCATTTTTGCGGAATGCGGGGTGGCGGAGTTTCAGTGGATGAGCTGTCCGGGTTCCTCGACGTTCGGCTGCGCGGGAGCGCCGGCCATCAACGGCAGGGCGACGTGGAAGGTGGAGCCATGGCCTGGCTCGCTCTCCACCCAGATGCGCCCGCCGTGGCGCTCGACGATGTCCCGGCTGATGTAGAGCCCCAGCCCCAGTCCGCCGAAGGAATGGGCGGAGGCGTTGCGCGCCCGGAAGTACCGGTCGAAGAGCAGCTTCTGCTGGTCCGGAGGAATGCCGATGCCTTCGTCGGAGACAGACAGGAGCGCCAGCCCGCCGCGCTGGCGCAAGCTCACGCGCACGGTGCCTCCATTCGGGCTGTACTTGAACGCGTTCTCCACCAGATTGGCGAGCACCTGCTCCATCCGGAAGGGGTCCACGTTCACCTGCACGGGCTGCTCGGGCGCGTCGAACCGCACGGTGTGGTTGCCGCGCTGGGGCTCGAGCTCGTGGAGGACGTGCTCCACCAGCCCTTCCAGCCGGGTGGCCTCCCGGTGAAGGGCCAGCCGTCCCGCCTCGATGCGTGAGGAGTCCAGCAAGTCGTTGATGAGGCTGGTGATGCGCAAGAGGTACAGGCGCGCCTGACGCAAGGTGGAGGACTCCACGAGCTCGCCACGCGCCAGCCGGCGCTCCAGCGTGGCCAGCCGGAGGCTCAGCGGGGTGAGGGGGGTCTTCAGCTCGTGCGAGGCGATGGACAGGAAGTCGTCGCGCACGCGGATGGCCTCCTGGGCTTCACGGTACAGGCGCTCGCGCTCGCGCTCCGCGCGGCGGCGCTCGGAGATGTCCTCGACGATGCCAATGCCGCCCTCCACCTGTCCGGCCGCGTTGAAGCAGGGGGCGAAGCGCACGTGGACCGGCGTCTTCCTGCCTGAGGTGATGGCGCGGTACTCGCCTTCGTAGTCGCAGGTATGTCCCGCCAGCGTCTCCCGGACGCAGTGGAGGATGCCCTCATCCCGGAGCGACAGGAGGTTGAGGCCCACCAACAAGCGCTTGGGCGAGCCGATGATGCTCACGAACAGCTCGTTGCACGCGATGACGATGGCGCTCCGGTCGAAGTAGATGATTCCCATGGGCGCGTGCTCCACGACGGTCCGGAAGAGCGCGTCGCCAGGAACGCTCTCCGACTCGAGTCCGTGCAGCGTGCGCTCCACGGGCTCGGCCAGGGTGTCGACGACCTCGTGCAGGCGGCGGAAGTTGAGGACGATGCGCTCATCCCGGCCTTTGCCGGAGGCGCCCACCGTCAGCTCCACCATGATTTCCGCGCCGTCCTTGCGACGCGCGAGCACCCGGGTCGCTCGCCCTCCGAGCGCGGCTCGCCGGGAGAGCAGGTGGCGCAGCAGGCTCTCGCCTTCGTGGCGGTGCAGCCGCTGGGGAAAGAGCCGGGACGCCGGCTGGCCGATGAGCTCCTCTCGCGTCCATCCCAGCAGGCGCTCCGCGGCGGCGTTGAGAAAGCAGACGTTCTCACCGGCGTCGCAGGCCACGAAAGGGTCCACGGCGGCGTCCAGCCACGCGCTGAGTTCGTCGATGCCTGAGGCCATGCTCTCCTCGGAAACCCGCTGGTCGTCGTTGCCAGCGTCCCGGGACATGGGAGCTCGAAACGCCTCGACGCGAAATGCGGAGGGCGTGTCCCTTTCCATACAAGTAGGCATTGGAGGCACAGCCCGCGCCTTCAACATCGATGGTCGGCGTGCGGACGCCAGGTTCGACGTGCAGGCGAGCGGGCGGGCCACTGTCTAGCGGCGCGTGGCCTTGCGTTTCCGGCCACCGGCCTTGCGTGCGGCTGTCTTCGTGCGCGCCGTGACCTGCTTTCGCGCCGGCTTCGCGCCCCCGCGCGGTGGACGCGGCGGTTCGGGTGGCTTCAGGGAGAGCCCCTCCAACCGCTCGCGCAAGGCCCGTGTCTCCTCCTTGAGGCGGTCCACCTCTTCGCGCAGCGATGCCACCTCGCGGGCCTGCGGTTCACCTTCGCGCAGGAAGCGCACCGTCTCCCGCGCCGCGCGCCGGGCGACGGCATCCAGCAGTGGCGTCTGCTCCAGCGCGGGCACCAGGCGTGAATCCCCCAGCGTGCGCGCGGCCTCGAAGACGCCCATGCGCACGCGGAAGAGCGGGTCGCGGAGCAGCTCCGCGAGCAGGTCCACGGCCTCGCGCTTGCGACCCGCGACCTCCGCCAGCTTCGCCACCGCGAGCGTGGCGGCGCGGCGCAGCGGGGCCGCGTGGCCATAGGCGGTGCGCGCCAGCACCACCGAGAAGGCGGCGGGGTCTTGAGACTCGGCGAGCCCATCCACCGCGCCCACGGCGACGACATCCTGGTACGAGGGCCGGGTGCTCACGGCCTCCAGGACGCCCAACGCGTCCGGCGCGCGCACGCGGCCATAGCTGCGGGCGGCCTCCGCCTCCACGAAGTAGCTGGTGTCACCGCCGTTCACCAGGGCGCGCAGGCGGGCTGTCACCTCCGCGTCGCGGCGGAACTCGCCCAGCGAAGCCACCACGGCGCGGCGCACGCGGGGATGCTCGGTGGACAGCGCGTCCAGGAGGCGCGCGCGGGAATCAGGGGTACGGATGCGGCCCAGGGACTTCGCGCACGCGGCGCGAGTGCCCCAGAACAGCCGCGCGTCCTCCAGCGCCGTGCCCAGCGCGTCCACGGCGCGGGGGCTGCCGTCGCGACCCAGGGCCACGGCGGCTTCGGTGCGGGCGCGCATCTCCGGCGCGGCACGCAGTTCCTCCATCCAAAGGCCCGCGGACTTGTCCACCGTCAGCGTGCCGAGCACCCCGCGCCGAGGGTCCACCCGCACCTGCGAGGGCGCGCTGGGGCAGGGCAGGTGGAACGCGTGCTCCGCGTCCGTCACCTCCAGCCGGTGGACGGTGTCGCGGCCGTCCACGGTGAGCGCCACATCCAGCGGCAGCCGGAAGAGGGGCACGCCGTCCGCCGTGGACTGCGTCTGGCGCACCTGGAGGCGCAGCCGCGCTTCCTCGGCGTCGTAGCGGACGTCGACCTTCAGCTCGGGGTGGCCGGGCGCGAAGACGTACTGGTCGAAGAAGGCGTCCAGGTTGTGGCCCGTGGCGTCCTCGAACGCGCGGGCCAGGTCCACCGTCTCCACGGAGCCGTGGCGGTGTCGCGCGACGTAGTGGCGCAGGCCCTTGAAGAACAGGTCATCGCCCAGCCGGCGGCGCAGCTCGTGGAGGACCAGGCCGCCCTTCTCGTAGAGGTGCCGGTCGAAGACATCCATGGGCGCGTGGAAGCGCCGCGCGACAATGGGGCGGGCGTAGCGCTCACGCGCCTCGCTCAGGTAGGCCTCCAGGTCCACCAGCCGGTGCTGGTCGGCCTCGTCTTGCCCGTCGGCGCGCTCCTTCCAGAGCATCTCGAACCAGGTGGCGAAGCCCTCGTTGAGCCAGCCATGGGGCCAGTCACGGCAGGTGAGCAAGTCCCCGAACCACTGGTGGGCCAGCTCGTGCGAGATGAGCGGCTCGGCGTTGTAGTCCGGTTGGGCGCGCGCGTCGTGGAGGACGGTGTCGGTGAGGCTGGTGGCGGAGGTGTTCTCCATGCCGCCCAGGATGAACTCGGTGACGAAGACCTGGGCGTAGCTGCTCCAGGGGTAGGGCTCGCCGGTGACTTCCTGGAAGACGCGCACCATCTCCGGGGTACGGCGCACGCAGCGCAGGGCGTCCTCCTTGCGGCCCTTGGGGAAGAGGTAGCGCAGGGGCACCGTGCCAGCCGTGTCGGTGGCCTCTTCGAATTCACCCACCACGAGCGTGACGAGGTACGGCGCGTGCGGCTGCGCCATCCGGTAGTGCTGGGTGCGGCGGCCGTCGTGGACGCGGTCGCTTTCCAGTGTGCCGTTGGACAGGGACGTCATCGCCTCGGGGAAGGTGGCGATGACCTCGGACGTGGCCTTCTGGGCGGGCGTGTCCAGGCAGGGGAACCAGGCACGCGCGTCGATGTCCTGGCCCTGCGTCCAGGCCTGGCGGGGACGGTGCGGATAGGCGGCGTCGGGCGCCCAGAAGTAGAGGCCGCGGCGAGGCCGGGCCGTGTAGCGAATGGCCACCTCACAGGCCTGCCCGGCGGCGAGCGGCGCGGACAGCTCCACGCGGACGTGGGCGCCGGAGTTGGAGAAGCGGGCGGCGCGGCCGTCTACCTGGACGTCGGACACGTCGAGGTCCACCGCGTCGAAGGTGAGGGTGTGGACTGGACGGACGGCGGAGACGCGCGTGGTGCACAGGCCGGTGATGCGGTGGGTGTCGAAATCGAGGTCGACCTCGATGCGGACGTGCTCGGCGCGGACCGGCCGCTCGGCGGCGTAGTGCTCGGTGGCGCCAGGAAGGGAGAAGGGGCGGGGGCCGGAGGGGACGGACTCGGAGGCGTGACGGTGGCAGCAGCGCATGGGCACCGGGGACTCTTTCGCAAGCTCGCGTCACCGTCGAGGAGGAGTGCACCTGGGGGCCGAGGAGCGTCGTGTATCGACGAAGTCCTGAAGATGACGCCAGGGTCGCGCCCCTCCCCACTGGGGCGTTCATGACATGCACCTGAACACACGCGGAACGGCGTCGACCGGGTAGTCTCTGACCACCGTGCAGTGGGTTCTCTTCTTCTCCGACAGACAGGTGCGTGAGCAGCTCTTCGCCCGGGTGGATTCGACCCGTGGGTTGTTGCTGGTGACAGGGGTCCGGCACGGCGCGGCCATGCGTCCTCCGGAGTCGCGCGAGCCCTTCGCCACGCTGGAGCGGCTCCATGGCGACGTGCTGTCGCAGGTTCTGGTGGCCGACGAGGGCACCACGGATGGCATGTGGAGAGACCCGCTGGGGGACCTGGGCGACCGGCTCCACCCCGGCAGCCGGGATGACGCCTACGCGGCGTCCACGGGCTACCTGCTGCTGCGGGACGGCTGGCCCGCGGCGGTGGTGCGCAAGCAGGGCACGCCGTTCGAGGACCTCTGGTTCCTGCAAGAAGCCCTGAGCAAGCTCACCCCTCGAGTGTCCCCGCCGGACCCGGCCCAGCGGCCAGGACGTCGCCGCGCGGAGCCCGCGCCCCGCTCACCCCCACGGCCCGCGAGCGGTGGCGCGCACGCCCGCGCCACGGGGACGCGAGAGCGGGCCGGCTGGGACGATGAGGCCACGCCCCCCCGGGGTACGCGCGTGCCGCCGCCCGCGCCGCCGAGGAGGGACCCGTGGACGGTGCTGGGCATCGCGCCCGGGACGCCCCTGGATGAGGCGCGCAAGGCCTTCCGGGCGCTGGTGGTGCAGTACCACCCGGACAAGGTGGCGCACCTGGCGCCGGAGTTCCACGCGCTCGCCGAGCTGCGCACGCGGGAGATTCTGGACGCGTGGGAAGAGGTGGAGCGAGCGTTGTCCGGAGGGGCGTGAGCCCGCGTGGCTACAGCAGCAGCGACGTCGGTGGAGGCGTGATGAGCGTCTTGCCGCTGTCCAGGGCGAAGCGCGCGACGATGGGCATGTGGTCGGACAGCCCGTGGAAGCGGCTGCGGAGGTCCCCGAAAGGCGACGTCTCCTGCGTGTCGAGCCAGCGCACGCCCGCGCCGGAGAACACGTGGTCCAGATGCATCCGCATGTGCATGAAGCCGGCGGTGGGAAAGCCGCGCGACACGTTCGGGTCAATCTGTCCCACGGCGGCCTGCGCGCAGGTGAGCCGGCCATCGGTGGTGAGGTAGCGGTACACGGGCGACGCGGGCGGCGAGTTGAAGTCTCCGCACACGATGTAGGGCTCGTCGCCGGTGAGCCCTTGCATGAACTCCGTCAGCTTGCGCGCCTCGTGGAGTTGGTTGATGCCGCCGCCCATCTTGTCTCGCGTGGCCCAGAACTCACGGGCGAAGGGCGTGGGCAGGCTGAGGTGGGTGTTGAAGATGTGGAAGGGGTGCCTGTCCTCGCGGCGCAGCAGGCGCATGTGCGCGCAGATGCGGCTCTGCTTCCGGTCCTTGAGCCGTTGGACGTGGTGGTGGGTGATGGCCTGGGGGGCGCCCACGTTGTGCGTGGCCACCTCCAGCTTGCGCGTGTTCACCAGCACCGCCAGCCCGGTGGTGTAGAGGGACACCTCGCGGAGCTTGTAGTGGTGGGCGCGGAAGTAGAAGGCCTCGTAGGGCATCTCCCGGCCCAGCCTGTCGAACGTCTCCACCATCCGGCCCATGAAGGCGGTGAGCTGTGTCTCGCCCGGCTGCTTGGGCCGGTCGGCGATGTTGCTGCGCAGCGAGGACGTCTCCACCTCTTGCAGGCAGACGACATCCGGCAGCGGGTCCAGCGACGCCAACGCCGCGGCGACGCGCCGCTTGGGGCCCACGGTGCTCGCCAGGCCGCGGAGCATGTGGCCGAAGTAGCGGACGTTGTAGGTGACGATTCGCAGCGGGGATGGGCTCATGGGCAGCGCGCTGGCCCCCTCCAGTGGGCCTCGGGAGGAAACTACTAACCGCCAGGCGCTCCGGCTTGGGATGGCGTCAGGCACCTGACACTCCTAGGGCCTGCCTGCCCGGCCGTACTGCTCGTGCGGGGAGCCGAGGACACCGCGCCAAGATGCTCTTCACCAGGCAACGACTGAAGCTGGGTTCCAGCCACCCTGTGGTTTTCTGCTGAGGGTTCCGGGCTCGCGGGGGGCGCCCGGCGACCCGTGACGGGGCATCAGCGGTGTAACCGAAGGAGGGCTGTTCATGCGGGGATACACGTGGGGTGTGGCAATCGCATCCATGATGGGGCTCATCGGGTGCGGCGAGGACGACACGTATGTGTATGACATGTCGCTGGATGCGGCGGCGCTGAGCAACGTCCCGAACGAGTGCTCGGGCCAGCTCAAAGCACAATTTGAAGGAGACGGCCCGGCGACTGGAATCGAGGCCCAGCAACAGTGGCGCCTTCAGCGCGGGGAGATGGATTCGATGACGCTTGAGATGCCCGATCTCAACATTCGGGCTCCGGGTATCACTGGGTACAACGTGGACGCGGACGACGAGCCGGACATCTTCCACGGCTCAGTCGGCGCGGACGGTGGTTTTCAGTTCGTGCAAACCAAGGTGACGAACTTCGGGTTTGAGTGGGGGGCCTACCAGGCGTTCAGCATCGTCATCACGAACAAGCACCTGGACGACACCATCCACGGCCATCTGTGGTTCAGAAGTGAGCATCTGGTCGCGCCTCCGGCAGCCGATTGGGATGAGGCGGAATGCGTCGTGACCATCCCTTTCACGGGCAAGCGCGTGAAGGAGTAGGCTGCTCCGCTCGTGTCGCCGTGGCGCGAGCCCTGTGACGGAAGGAGCGGAGACCGATGCGTGGAGACCAGTGGGGCGCCATGGCCGCCGTGGTGATGGCGCTCACGGGATGCGGCGAGGACGACACGTACACCTACGACGTGACGCTGGACGCGGAGACGCTTGCCCAGGTGCCGACGGAGTGCAGCGAGTTGGTCGAACCCGCCCAGGGCCCCGCGGTCGGCCTGGACGCGCAGCAGCGCTGGACGATTCGCCGCGGGGAGATGGACTCGATGTTCCTCGAGGTCCCCGACATCGACTTCCAGACGCCGAACAACGCCTACGTCATCAACGGCGACGGCGAGCCGGACGTGCTCATGGGCTCGGTGGGCGCGGACGGCGGCTATCAGTTCATCCACATCCAGACGCGCCTGGATGAGGAGCACAAGCTGTCCGCCCTGGGCAACGAGCACGCCTTCCGCATCGCCATCCACAACAAGGACCTGGATGACGCCATCCAGGGCACGGTCTGGGTCCGCAACGAGCACGTCGAGCGGGACCCCGTCAACGGCTCCATGCTAGCCTCCGGCTGCGCCTCCGCCGTCCGCTTCACCGGCCGCCGGGTGACGGAGTAGCGCGCTTCATTCGCACCACCGTGTCCAGCAGGTGCTCCAGCGCCGCCTGGGGCTCGGTGCACAGGCCGGAGTGCACCGGCCCCGTCTGGATGATGGTGCTGCGCGGCGCCACCACCCAGTGCCAGCGCTCCTTCTGGGACAGCTGGCCAATGGGCCCCGAGCCCTTCCCGCCCTCGCACACGCGGCGGAAGCTCTCCAGGTGGCCGCGAATCACGTCCACGTCCACGTCGGGCCACAGCGCCTTCAACCGCGCTTCGTCCGGCTCCACGCGCACGCCCAGGAAGCGCTGGGTGGCGCAGAAGAGGACGACGCCCGCGTTGATGAACTCCTCGCGCTCCACGCGCGGGACGACGCGGATGATGGCGTAATCAAACGAGCTGGGCGCGGGCACGGTCCGCCTCCTCGATGAACGCGGGCACGGCTTCCAGCCGGCGCAGCAGCCAGGTGGCGTAGGCGGCGCGGTGCGCCTCGGCGGTGGGGAAGGGGGACTCGGTGCTCGTGAGCCACGCCTCCGGAATGGACCCGACAATGCGCTCCACCACCTCCCGGGTGATGCGCTCGCCCAGGTGCTTGCCGGCCTCCGTCAGCGCCGTGGCCCACGGCAGCAGCACGTGGTCCTTGATGGGCGCGAAGCGGCCCTGGCTGCGCGCCTCCCAGTCGTCCCACGAATGGTGGAAGTACAGCGAGGCCCCGTGGTCGATGAGCCACAGCTTCCGGTGCCAGGTCAGCATGTTGGGGTTGCGTGGGGTCCGGTCCACGTTGGTGATGTACGCGTCGAAGGCGACGATGCCGGACGCCTCCGCCGCGGTGGGCGCGGGGTCCGCCACCGGGTCGAACGTCACCGACGCCGGAAGGTAGTCCAGCGCCAGGTTGAGGCCCGCGCTGGCCTTGAGCAGCTCGCGAATCTCGGAGTCCGGCTCGTTGCGTCCCAGGGCGGGGTCCAGCTCCACCAGGACGAGCTCCGGCACCCGCAGGCCCAGCTCCCGGGCCAGCTCTCCGGCGATGAGCTCGGCGACGAGCGCCTTGGCGCCCTGTCCGGCGCCCCGGAACTTCACGACGTAGAGCCCCGCGTCGTCCGCCTCGATGATGGCCGGCAGCGAGCCGCCCTCCCGCAGTGGCGTCACGTAGCGCGTGGCGGTGACCGTCCTTGGCATTCCTGACCTCCCGTCCTCTCTCCTGGCTCCGTCCCTGGGGCGTCGGGCCGCGTCGCGGCATGTAGCATGCCGGCCGGGGGGAGGCGCTGACGCCGCCTCGGGCTGATCGCTGGAAACTTTGTCCGACACAATGCGACAATCATTTATCGGCGTTTTTTTCTGCCCCCCACGGAGCTCCCCCACCATGGAAATCTCTCGCAAGCCGAAGTCGCCCGTGTCGCAGTCCACCCGCGCCGGTGACACGGCCAAGCCGGCCGCTGCGGCCAGGCCCGTGGAGAAGGCGCCGGTCCAGACGGCGAAGGATGGCTTCGACTCGGCGCCCACGGGTGGCGCGCGGGGCTCCAACTTCGTGGACCGCCCGAAGGGCAACTTCGTGGACCGCCCCACGGGCCTGCCCCAGGGCACCCCGTCGGCGCTGCCGGCCTCGGCCTTCACCTTCGGCTCCGGCCACGTCGCCGTCCGTCCCTTCGCGGCGAGCGCGGCCCGCGCGCCCGTGACGCTGACGGCGTCCGCCACGCCCAACGCGAAGGTGAACGACCTCCAGACGACGACGTCCACCGTGTCCTTCGACCAGGACGTGAAGCTGGACTCGCTGAAGCTGAACCTGGACCTGGCGCACACCTTCAAGGGTGACCTGGTCGTCAAGCTGACCAGCCCCTCCGGCAAGACGGAGACCCTCCACAACCGCAAGGGCGGCAGCGCGGACGACATCAAGGGCAGCTTCGACCTGGCCGCCTTCAAGGGCGAGTCCACCAAGGGCACCTGGACGCTCTCCGTCGAGGACAAGGCGCGCCGCGACACCGGCACCCTGAAGAGCTGGAGCCTGGACGCCGCCGGCCAGACGACGGGCACGGGCCCCATCGAGGAGCCGAAGCCCCAGCTCTCCGGCCCGCCGGTCATCGCCGTGTTCGACGGTGGCGTGGACTTCAAACACTCCGACCTGGATGACGCGATGTGGGTCAACCCGAACGAGGTCGCGGGTGACGGCATCGATAACGACGGCAACGGCGTCAAGGACGACATCTACGGCTACAACGTCGGCTACAACAGCGGCGACGTGATGCGCGGCAGCGGCACGGACCACGGCACGCACGTGGCCGGCATCATCGCCGCCGAGGACAACGGCGAGGGCAACACCGGCGTCGCCGCGGGCAAGGCGAAGATCATGAGCCTGGGCGGCCTGTACAACGGCGCGGACCTGCTCACGAACTTCGAGCGCGGCGTCGACTACATGGTGAAGATGAAGACCGAGCACGGCGTGAACATCCGCGCCGTCAACGCGAGCTTCGGCAACGAGTACCGTGACGCGGCCTCCGTGAAGCGCTGGACGGACGCGGTGCAGAAGCTGGCTGACGCGGACATCCTCCTGGTCGCGGCCACGGCGAACGGCTACGGCAGCAACCTGAACGACGTGGCGGACATGCCCGCCAACATCGACCTGCCCAACGTCATCACCGTGGCGTCCATGGACAAGAAGAACGACAAGCTCGCGGACTTCTCCTCCTACGGGGACAAGGTCGTGGAGCTGGCCGCGGTGGGCGAGGACGTGCTGAGCACCGTCCCGGGCGGCCGCTGGGAGGAGATGAGCGGCACCTCCATGGCCACCCCGACGGTGGCGGGCGCCGCGGCGCTGATGTTCGCCGAAAACCCCAACCTGACGGCCGCGCAGGTGCGTGACCTGCTGGTCCAGACGGTCGAGGTGGACTCCGACCTCAAGGGCAAGGTGAGCACCAGCGGCAAGCTGGACATCGAGGCCGCCGTCGCCGCCGCCAAGGCCACGCTCGAGGACGACACCACGGTCGCCGGGCGCTGAGCCGGTCCTGAGATGACGCAGTGAAGAGCTCCCGGTGCCCAGGTGCCGGGAGCTTTTTCGTGTCTGAATTGATTGCGCGCAATTGAATTGCGCCCTACTTATTTCCCATGTCGATGGATGACCCGCTCAGCCTGGACCGGCAAATCTGCTTCCCGCTCTACGCGGCGGCCCGGGCGATGACGCAGGCGTATGCGCCGCTGCTGTCACGGCTGGGCCTGACGTACCCGCAGTACCTGGTGTTGTTGGTGCTGTGGGAGACGGACGGGGAGACGGTGAAGGGGATGGGGGAGCGGCTGTACCTGGACTCGGGGACGCTCACGCCGCTGCTCAAGCGGATGGAGTCCCAGGGCCTGGTGCGGCGGGAGCGGAGCGCGGAGGACGCGCGCTCGGTGCGCATCTACCTGACGTCCGAAGGGAGGACCCTGCGCCGCAAGGCCATGTCCATTCCCGAAGCGATGGCCTGCAAGTTGGGGCTGACGCTGGAGGAAGCGACCCGCCTGCGCCGCGACGTCCAGCGCCTTTTCGAAGTGCTTTCGCAGTCCCACGATGATTCCGCGAAGTAATGCTCAAGGAGAACACCATGGCTCCCGTCGCTCTCTCTCCGCTGTACAGCACCTCCGCTACCGCCCACGGTGGCCGCAACGGCCGCGTGAAGTCGGAGGACGGCGTCCTGGACCTGCCCCTGGCCATGCCCAAGGAGCTGGGGGGCGCGGGCGGCGCCGTCACCAACCCGGAGCAGCTCTTCGCGGCGGGTTACTCCGCCTGCTTCGAGAGTGCGCTGCGGCTGGTGGCGCGCATGCAGGGGAAGAACCTGGGCAACGACGCGGGCGTGCGCGCCACGGTCACCATCGGCAAGACGCCGGACGGCGGCTTCGGGCTCGCGGTGGAACTCCAGGGAATCCTGCCGGGAATCCCCAATGACGAGGCCCAGAAGCTGATGGCGGCGGCCCACGAGGTGTGCCCGTACTCGAAGGCCACGCGCGGCAACATCGACGTGAAGGTCTCTGTCGCTGGCTAGTCGCACGGGATGTGTTCACGGGGGGCGCGCAAGAGTTGATGCCGTGCCGCGATGTCGAACACGTCACTGCTCGCTCCCGCGCCTCGTGCGTCGCTGGCCCTCCTCGTGACCGGGTGGGCCATGTCAGCGGCCGGCGCGAAAGGAATCCGGAGCACGCGCGCGCTGTTCGACGAGCGCGCGCGTGCCTGGACACAAGGCGCCTACGGCGCGACGCCCGGCACCCACACGCCCCAGGCCGTGAGCTGCGTGCCGCCACCACCGGGCGTGACGTGGTCGAGCAGCGGCTGGAAGCGGGCCTCGTGGGCCAGCCCCGCTAGCGCATCCTCCCAGGGGTCGGCGGCGTAGGCCTGGACGCGGACGTTGTTCGCCTGGGGTTGCGCGGTCTCGAACTGGAGCACCGGCACGCGGTGCGTGCCCACCGTCAGCGTTTCGCGCTTCGCCGGGGCGGCGCCCTCGGGGGCAGGGGGCCATTGCCGTGCGTCCAGTGACTCCCAGATGCGCGCGAGCACCGCCTCCTCCAGTGGCACGGCTTCCGCCTGGGCGAAGTCCGGGCACGCCGCTCCCGAGGTGGGCGGCGTCACCTGCTGGCGCAGGATGAAGCCTCGCTCCGCGGCCTGGCAGGTGCGCAGCACGGACGTGGTGCCTTCCGTCTCCATCCGCATGTCGAACCAGGTGCCCGGCCCCCAAGGGCGGGCGAGCGTCGGAGGCAAGCCGGTGCCACCCTCCTGTCCCTGGCGCGTCTCCACCAGGGTGAGCTGTGAGCCGCCGCCCATGGCGAAGCCCGCCAGCGTGATGCTCGCGTCGAGCAGGCCATTGGTGAGGTACAGCGGGCCCGGCGTCGCCGCGTAGAGGCGGTTCTCCAGGGGGCCGTCGAACGCCCGCTTGTCGTTGAGGTAGCGCTTCGCTTCCCAGTGGCGGCCCGCGGCGGTGAGCTGCTCGGTGCTCTGTTTACCCTCGCGGGGGGCCTCCAGCGCACGCGACTCATCCGCTCGCACGGGCACCACCAGCGGCCGCGCCAGCATCGGCCGCCGCGACGGCGCGCCGCCATCCTCGGTGAAGTAGAGCGTCACCCAGACCCAGGGCAGCTCCACCGCCACGACCTCCAGCGTCACCACGCCGGCCACCGCGGCCTCTGGCACGGTGCCGGGCTGCTGCCGGCCCATGGCCTTGCGGTTGGCGGAGAAGGAATACGCCACGCGGTCGCCCACGCGAGCCTGCAGCCAGGGCGAGTTGCCGCGCCGCGTTGGCGTCTCCGTCTCGGTCTCCGACTTCGTCTCCGTCACGGGCTCCTGGGTGGAAACTTCCGGCGGAGCGGTGGTGCCCTCGGAGGGTGTGATGTGGGGCTCCACGCTCTTGCAGCTCGTGCCAAGGGCCAGGGCCGCGCACAGCATCGCGGAGCGGGACAGGGAGGAGGCGACAGGCTTTCGCATTCGGGCAACCTCGGCGGTGGGGGGCATTGCGTCACCCCTGTCCGACCTTGATACACCGGGGTGCTGGCCCGCCCTCAACTTTCTGGAGTTCCGCGTCCCATGACCACGAACCTGCGCATTCGTCGTGTCGTCCTCTACAAGCATGGCGTCGGCTACTTCGAGCGCCGGGGAAAGGTGAGTGGCAACGACACGCTCCACCTGGACTTCAAGGCGCGTGACATGAACGACGTGCTGAAGTCGCTGACGGTGCTCGACTTGTCGGGCGGCTCGGTGTCCGCGGTGAGCTACGACTCCACGAAGCCGCTGGAGCAGCTCCTGGCGGAGGCCACCATCCGCATCCCGGAGGATGGCAGCCTCACGGCGCTGCTGGGGCAGATCAAGGGCGCGCGCGTGCGGGTGCGCGTGGGCGGCGCGCAGGTGGAGGGCTCCATCATCGGCCTGGACTCGCTGGCGGTGGCGGCCGGCGAGACGACCCTGATGCGCCCGTTCCTGTCGCTGCTGGTAGGCGCCTCGCTGCGGACCTTCGACATCCTGGACGTGTCCGAGCTGGAGTTCCTGGACGAGGCGGTGCGCAAGGATTTGGAGTTCTACCTGGCCACGGTGCTGTCCTCGTACAAGAAGGACTCCAAGCGGATGGCCATCCTCACCTCGGGCCAGGGCGAGCGCGAGCTGTTCGTCAGCTACGTGGTGGAGTCACCGGTGTGGAAGACGAGCTACCGCATCCTCCTGGATGAGGGCGAGCCGCCGCTGCTCCAGGGCTGGGCGCTGGTGGACAACACCGGGGACGAGGACTGGGTGGACGTGAAGCTGTCGCTCATCGCCGGGCTGCCGGTGTCCTTCGTGCATGACCTCTACAACCCCCGGTACATGAAGCGGCCGGTGGTGGAGGTGACGACGGAGGCCGCCGCCGCGCCGGTGATTCCGGAGGAGAGCTTCGGCAGCGCCGGGGACATGATGATGGATAAGGAGATGGCCGCGCCGATGATGTCCGCCATGCCCGCCGCGGCCCCCATGGCCGCGCCGCGCCGCGCTCGGGCGGAGAAGGCCATGGTGGGCGGCCCTGGCCGTGGAGGCCCGAGCCGGCGCGAGGCCATGGAGACGAGCGCCGCGGTGACGACGCTCACGAAGGAGGTGGGGGACCTCTTCGAGTACGGCGTGGACCGGCCGGTGACGGTGCACCGCAACCAGAGCGCGCTGGTGCCCATCCTGCACAAGCCCTTCGAGGGCAAGCGGGTGCTCCTCTACAACCGGGCCACGCGTGAGAAGAACCCCATGGCGTGCATCGAGCTGAAGAACACCACGGGGCTTACGCTGGAAGGCGGCCCGGTGACGGTGTCGGAGGACGAGCGCTACGTGGGCGAGGCGATGCTCGACACGATGAAGCCGAATGACCGGCGCTTCGTACCCTACGCGGTGGAGCTCGGTTGCGTGGTGTCGATTGAGGACCACACGGAGGACGGGCCGGTGTTCCGCGTGGCGGTGAACTCCGGGATGCTGGTGGCGGAGTACTTCCACGTGCGGCGCACGACGTACCTGTCGCGCAACAAGGGGCAGCGGGCGCAGGTGCTGTTCGTGGAGCACCCGCGCCAGGGCTGGGAGCTGGCCAAGGACGCTCCGGAGCCCGCGGAGACGACGGACGGCTTCTGGCGCTTCAAGCGGGAGCTGGCCGCGGGGGGGCAGGACTCGCTCACCGTCACCGAGCGCACACGGGGGCAGCGCCAGTACCTCATCTCCAGCATGGGGCTGGACCAGGTCTCCTACTTCGTGTCGCAGCGCTTCGTTGACGAGAAGATGGCGGGTGCGTTGAAGGAGGTCGTCACGCAGCGCGAGCAGGTGGATGCGCTGGCAAAGGACGAGCAGCGCCTGCAGGAGGAGCGCAACCAGCTCTTCCGGGACCAGGAGCGCATCCGCTCCAACATCGAGTCGCTGAAGAGCGGGGCGTCGCAACGCGAGCTGGCGGACCGCTTCGTGTCCAAGCTCAACGAGCAGGAGGACCGCCTGGAGGCCATTGCCAGCGAGTTGGAGAAGCTGGCGAAGCAGCGGCAGGAGGCGCAGAAGGCGCTCAACCGCCGCATCCAGGCGCTCAGCTACACGGCGGACCTGTAATCCGCGGTGGGCTGCCCGGACCGCACCGGGCAGCCTTCGCTACCCGGAGACGATGCGCCAGCGCAGCGTCCCGTCCTTGTCCGGCGCGACGATTTCCACGCGCGGATTCTTGGCGCTGGAGCATTCCAGGTACGCCCTGAAGCCCCCCGCCATCTCATGGAGGGCCACCGGCGTCTGGTAGGTGAACTGGCGCAGCAGCAGCATGCCCGTGCCGTTCTCCTCCTGGTGCAGCAGCTCCCCCTGGTCGCAGTAGGAGCGCCACATGCGCCGCGCCATCCCCAGCACCATGTTGGGCGTGGTGAAGCGCAGCACCATCTTGAAGATGGAGTGGATGTCTCGCAGGGTGACTTCGTAGCCCACCGTGTGGGCCCCCTCCGGCTTCCCGTCGAAGTGCCGGTCCACCACGTGCTGGATGATGCCGAAGTACGTCTCCACCGGCACCCAGCCCACCGCCAGCGTCGTGCGCGGGTCCGCGTGGGGTTGCAGCTCGGGAAGCAGCGACTCCACGGCCGTACGCGCGGTGTCCTCGCCGAAGCGCTCGTGCACGTAGGCCAGCAGGTTCTGGACGGTGAAGCCCTTGTAATTCACTCCGGACAATGAGGCTGTCACGCTTGCGATACCCCCCGCTCCAACCTGTGAGCCGGCCTTGGCTCACAGGAGGGTTGCGGCAAAGCCGTATGCTAGAGCACTCCACGACACGGCGGAAATAGCAGTACACGCCAATTCCCCGCGACAGCCACGTTGCGCCCTGGATTCCCCGACTGTCCTGAGCGCTCAGCGCTGGAAGGCGCGGTAGACCTCCACGCCGGCCACCACCGTCAGCCGCACCTCGGCGCCGGGCAGCGCGGTGACGGGCCCGTCCACCGGGTCCACTGACAGGGCCACGAAGTCCGCGTCCATGCCGGGCTGGAGCCGGCCACGCCGGGCTTCGGCGAAGGACGCGTGCGCCGCGCCCACGGTGAAGCCCTCCAGCGCCTCCTGTCCGCTCAGCCGCTGCTCCCCGTACCAGCCGCCTTCCGGCAGGCCCCGGAGGTCCTGGCGCGTGCGCGCCGCGTACAGGCCCGCCAGCACGTTGGGCCGCTCCACGGGGAAGTCGCTGCCCAGCGCCAGCACCGCGCCGGACGCCTTCAGCCGCTGCCACGCGTAGGCCCCGCGGATGCGCTCCGCTCCCACGCGGGCCTCCGCCCACGGCATGTCGCTCGTGGCGTGCGTGGGCTGCACGCTTGCGACGAAGCCGCTGCGGCCCAGCCGTTCGATATCCTCGGGGCGCATGATTTGCGCGTGCTCCACGCGGTGCCGGCCGGACTGGAGCGTGCCGGTGGCCTCGGCCGCGCGCGCGAGCACGTCCAGCACCACCGTGTTGGCCCGGTCTCCAATCGCATGCGTGCACACCTGGAAGCCCCGCGCCATGAAGGCACGCACGCGCGCTTCGTACTCCTCGGGGGACAGCAGCAGCAGGCCGCGGTGCCCGGGTTCGTCGCTGTAGTCCTGGTGCAGCGCCGCGCCCCGGCTGCCCAGCGCGCCATCCAGGGTGAGCTTCACCGCGCGCATCGTGAGCATGCGCCCCTCATAGGGGCCGTCCTTCAGGTACGTCTCCCGGTCGCCCGTCTGTCCATCCGCCATGGCGTAGACGCGCAGCGGCAGCTTGCCTTCCTTGTCCCAGCGCTGGAGCAGGCGGAAGGTGCGCAGGTCCATGCCCGCGTCGTGGACACCGGTGAGGCCCACTTGCGCGCCGCGCTGGAGCGCCGCGGTCAACTGCGCCGCGTGCTGCGCGTCCGTGGCGGGGGGCAGCACGGACTCCACCAGCTCCATGGCGTTGTCCACCAGGATGCCGGTGGGCTCTCCGCCCTCACCCCGGAGGATGCGCCCGCCCGCCGGGTCCTTCGTGTCACGGGTGATGCCCGCGCGGCGCAGCGCCTCGCCGTTGACCCACAGCGCGTGTCCGTCCACGCGGCTCAGCGCCACCGGCCGCAAGGGAAAGCGCTTGTCCAGGTCGGCGCGCGACGGGAAGGTCTTCTCCGGCCAGTCGTTCTGGTCCCAGCCGCGGCCCAGCAGCCACTCGCCCTGGAACGCGGAGGAGGGCGCCAAGGTAAGCCGCTCCAGGGCCTCCTCCTTGGTGTCCACGCCCTGCAGGTCCACCGTCACCAGGCCGCGGCCCAGGCCCGCCAGGTGCCCGTGCGCGTCGGTGAGGCCCGGCACCACCGTGGCGCCGCCCAGGTCCACCACGCGCGCGTCCTTGCCGGCGGCGGCGAGCACCTCGTCCCTGGTGCCGGTGGCCAGCACCTTGCCGTCCTTCACCGCGAGCGCCTGCACCTGGGGCTTCGCCGGGTCCAGCGTCCGGATGCGCTCGGCCACGTACACCGTCGTGGTGGCGGTGGGCTCCGGCACGGGGACCGGGTTGTCATCCACGGGCGGCACGCGCCGGGTGCAGCCCGAAAGGCTTGTCAGAAGGAGTACCGCCCCGAGGAGTCCACCACCGAGTCGTCGTAGCGTCATGTCTGGCACCTGTCTGGAAGCCCGCGCCAATTCCTGGCGCGTCCGGCGCGACACTCTGGCGCACCTGGAAGGGGAGGCCAAGCATGGGCGTCCCCCTCCAGGCGTGTTGACGTCACTGCACGGTTACAGGTTGGTGGGGCAGGGCTGCGAGCGCGGCGAGCAGCCCGTGGACTCCACCTGGTAGGTCAGCTCGTACTTGCCGCCGTGGCCTTCGAGAATCGAGGTGAAGGTGCCCGTCTGGCCACGCAGCGTGGTCCAGCCAATCTGCTCCTGCACATCGAAGATGTGCATGCTCTTGTCCCAGAGCGCCACCAGCTTGCCGCCCGCGCCCACCGTTTGCGTCGTGAACTGCAGCGGCGGCGGATAGGAGTTCAGGGGGCTCCACTCCACCCGCTTGTTCGGCGTCATGTAATCGTCGTTCCAGATGACCTCGGACTGATTGTCGCCGGTGACCTCTGCCTCCAGCCAGGCCTCGTCGTTGCCGTCGATGTCCGACGTGGTGATGCACTTCAGGGACAGCAGGTTCGCCCGCCAGAACAGCGTGTAGTAGGGCCAGTCGGGGTCGGGCTCACCGCCACCACCGCCGCCCTCACAGGATGGGTCATTGCACTGCGCCGGCGGCGCCAGGCCGGTCTCCTGCAGCTGCTTCTCCAGCGCGATGATGTCCACCGGCTTCGCGTCCGCCGCCTGCGCGTCCACGCTCTCCACCGCGTCCGTCTCCACGGGCGTCTGCGACGGCTCCATGGGCTCCGTACCGCAGGCCGTGAGCGCGAGCACCGCGCCCATCGTCAGCCCCAGCGTCTGTCGCTTCGTCTTGCTCATCCGCATCTGCGCTTCCTTCAGGTGTCTGGCCCCAGCAGCCTGGATACGCAGTGGTTCCCGAAGTCTGGCAATTCACAGATGCGGAAAAAGTCAGAGCCCCATCACGGATGGTTGGGATGGAGCCGGTGGCGCATCGACGTGCGCTGGTTCGTGTAGCGCGTGTTCTGGAACAGCTTGATGAGCGCCATGCCCGCCACGAAGCCACCGATGTGCGCCCAGAAGGCGACGCCGCCGGACGCCTCCGCGCTGACCGTGTTGAGCTGGGGCAGGCCGCTGAAGAGCTGCACGCCGAACCACCACAGCAGCACCGCCCACGCGGGCACGGGGAAGACGCGGATGAAGATGACGATGATGAACAGCATGTTCACCCGCACCCGTGGATAGAGCAGCAGGTACGCGCCCATGACGCCGGAGATGGCGCCGGACGCGCCCACCGTGGGCACCGGCGAGCCCGGGTCCACCAGCAGGTGCGCCGCCGCCGCGGCCAGTCCGCACAGCAGGTAGAACACCACGAAGCGCAGGCGGCCCATGCTGTCCTCGACGTTGTTGCCGAAGACCCAGAAGAAGAGGCAGTTGCCCAACAGGTGTCCCCAGCCGCCGTGCAGGAACATGGAGGTGATGGGGGTGAGGAGATTGATGGGCTCGTTGTCCACCACGCACGCCAGCCCATCTCCCAGGGGAACGGGGAGTCCCAGCGCCGCCTTGCCCGTCAGCTCGCCGGGCACCATGCCCAGGTTGCAGACGCTGGCGGCCAGCCGGTAGGCGTCCAGGCCCGCGCCCTGGATGAAGACCCAGACGAAGCCGATGGTGCCGAGCAGCAGGTACGTCACGACGGGAGTGCGGAGGGTGGGGTTGTCGTCGCTGATGGGAATCATGTGGGGGCCCCATCATGCGCGTTCCCCTGGCCGGGGGCGGCGGCGGAGGGGGCCTGGATGTGCGGCGCTGGACGCATGGGCACCCATACGGACGGAGCGGGTGGGATGCTTGCCCAGGGAAACCATCCCCGGGGAGACTTGGCGGTGGGAAGAAGGTTGAGGGATGTTGAGCCGCCTCACACTCCCGTGGAGTCCTGAGAAATGAACCTGTCGATGCTGTCGCGCGGCGCCGCCGCGCTCCTCGTGGTCGCTGCGCTGTCCCTCACCACCACTGGTTGCGCCGGCCGCCGCCGCGAAGCCTTCCTGCTGGAGAAGGCGCGCAACCACGTCTACCGCAAGCCCGTGGCGGAGGTGTATCCGCAGGCGCTCGCCCTGCTGAAGGAGAAGGGCTACTCCTTCAAGACGGGCCAGAGCGGCTTCGAGGCCACCACCGAGTGGTTGATGCAGGGTGCCCCGTCGTCGCTGGGCACCACCCAGGTGCGTTACCTGGTGCGCGGCATCGAGAAGGGCCCGGGCCAGTCCTCGGTGGAGTTCACCCGGCAGCTCGTCACGCAGTCCGCGGGCGCCGCCAACACCTCCGGCCGCGCGCCTGACGTCTCCGAGCCCGCCGTGCGCGCCGACGGCGGCAACATCACCCGGGACGAGGCGCTGGAGTGGGAGCTGGTCCAGCGCGTGGACGCCGAGTCCGCGTCGGCCCTGCGCGCCGAGTCCGAGAAGATTCAGTAGCCTCAGTCCCGGAGTGGCAATTCGACGGTGAACCCGTCGAAGGCCACCTCCACCGGCCCCTGGTACTCCTCACGCGCCTGCGTGAGCAGCTTCGAGGGGTCGGTGTCGTGCCGGCTGGAGAGGTGGGTGAGCACCAGCCGCCGTGCTCCCGCCTCGCGCGCCACACGCGCCGCTTCCCGCGCGGTGGAGTGCCGGGTCTCCACGGCCCGCTCCTGTTCGTCGTCGGAGAAGGTGGACTCGTGGACCAGCAGGTCCGCGTCCTTCGCGGCCTTCACCAGCGCCGGGCACGGGCGCGTGTCCCCGGAGATGACCAGCCGGCGCCCCGGGCGTGGCGCGCCGAGCACGTCCTCCGGCTTCACCGTCCGCCCGTCCTCCAGCGTCACCGGCTCGCCCCGCTGGAGCTTTCCGAAGCTGGGGCCCTCTGGCACGCCCAGTGAGCGCGCCACGTCCAGGTTGAAGCGCCCGGGCCGGTCGTCCTCCACCAGCGCGTAGCCCAGGGCGTTGATGCGGTGGTCCACGCCCACCGCGTGGACCGCGTAGCCCTTGCGTGGCACCACGTCACCGTCCTTCAGTTCGTGAATCTCCACTGGGAAGGACATGGACTCCACGCCCAGGTGGACGGCCTGGTGGAGCAGGCGCTTCGCGGAGGGCGGGCCGTACAGGTGGATGGGCTCGGAGCGCCCCGTCATGCCCAGCGTGCGCAGGAAGCCGATGATGCCCAGGTAGTGGTCCGCGTGGAAATGCGTGAAGAACACCGCGTCCACGGTGAAGCCGGTGCCGTAGCGCACCATCTGCCGCTGGCTGCCCTCGCCGCAGTCGAAGAGCAGCAGGTCCGAGTGCGCCTTCACCGCGAGTCCGGACAGGTTCCGGTGCAGCGTGGGCTGCGCGGCGGATGTACCGAGGAACGTGAGCCTGAGGAGGGACATGCCGGCACTTCCCACGCGTTGAGGACCTCCCGCGCCAGGCAACCGCCGACGCGAGGGGGCCATTTACCAGGGTTGGAGGCACCCATGCTATGTGGCCGCCCCCGACCTCGGACTTCACCATGCCTGAATCCCTGACCTTCGCGCCGACTTCGGACCCTCGCCGCGTGCGCGCGCCGGATGGCCGCGTGCTCACCGTGCCGGACGGCTGGGCCCTGCTTCCCCCCGGTGACGCCGGGCTCACCCGCCGCGTGAAGGCGGCGGGGCCCTCCTGGACCGTGGCGGAGAAGGTGGGCCGCAAGCTCTTCTCCCGGGGCGTGTGGGCGCCGGAAGCGCACATCCTCCACGCCCGCGCCGCCCTCGAGGCCGAGCGCGCCACCCCCGCCTACGAGAAGAAGCTGGCCGCAGGACGCGAGCGCCGCGCCCGCGAGCAGGAGGCCTACGAGGTCGACTTCGCCAACGCCGTGCTGCGCTTCCTCGCCTTCTCCCCGGCGTGGCTGCCGCACGCCAAGCGCATGGCGGTGCTCGTCGCGGCCCATGCCACCCCCGTGGGCAGCGGCACCGTGGCCCGCACGGAGCGCATCCCCCTGGAGCGCCGCGCCGAGGCCGCCGTCATCGCGTGGATGCGACATCAGACCACGAGCTACGACGACATGCGCATCGCCCGGGTAAAGGGTGCCCGGCGGGAGGTGCGCCGGGAGCTGGCGGACATCTCCCGCGCCGTGCTGGACCTGCACCGCCGCGATGTCCCCCACGGGCCCTCGGCGTGCCCGCTGTGCACCGCGCTGACGCGGACCTGAGCGGCGGAACGCACCCACAGTCGCAGCTCCTGGGTTACTGACCCGGTGTTCAGAAACCTTGCGTGGTTAATGACCGGCGGGTTAGGAATCCGGCCAGCATGGCCCGTCCCGCCGACCCTCACGCTCGGAGTGCGCTGGTGTCCGCGGCCCGGCGGGAGTTCGCTCGCCGGGGGCTGAAGGGCGCGCGCATCGAGGACATCACCGCCGCGTGCGGGCTGTCCAAGGGCGCCTTCTACCTGCACTTTCCGTCCAAGGAGGCGCTGTTCGGGGAGGTGGTGGGCGCGTTCGAGTCCGGGCTGATGGAGATGAACGGGCGTCGCATGGCGCGCATGGAGGGCTTCTTCCAGACGCACGGCATCCCGGGAGCGCAGGACCGCATCGAGCGCAGCGAGCGCTACCTGCGGTTCCTCCAACTGGAGAAAGAGCACGACCTGGAGGCCCTGGACTGGGTGTGGGAGTTCCGGGACGTGTCCCTGGTCCTCACCAGCGGCAGCCAGGGCACGGAGTTCGAATCCCTGCTGTGGCGCGTGACGGATGCCCAGGTGGAGCGCATCTCCCACGACTTCCGGCGGCTGCAGGAGGCTGGCGCCATGGACCCGGAGTTGGACGCGCGAATCTTCGCCTCCATCATCGTCGGGTCCTTCCTGCTGCTCTCCACGCAGATGGCGCGGCTGGATGAGAAGCCGGACCTGAACGCGTGGGCGAACACGCTCCAGCGGCTGTGCCAGGAGGGCACCCGTCCGGCGTTGCCCGCCCCGTCCAAGCGTGTTGCGCGCCGGCCCCGGGCCGCCGCGGAGAAACCCCGAAAGACCCCGAGGAAACGCTCGTGAAACCCAACCTGAAGCCGTCCGCTGTCCGCGTGTTCGCCGCGGCGGGCATGGCCACCGCCGTGCTGTCGCTGACCGCATGCCAGAAGGCGGATGCCTCGTCGTCGCCGCCCGCCAAGGGTCCGGCGCAGGAGGTGGTGCCCACGGTGAAGGTCGTCTCCGCGCGGACGGTGCGGGCCGCGCCGAGCGAGTCGGTGACGGGGACGCTGTTTCCCGCGCAGGGATTGATGGTGGGCTTCGAGGTGGGGGGCCGCCTGTCGGTCGTCCGGGTGAAGAAGGGGCAGGGGGTGAAGAAGGGCGACGTGCTGGCGCAGCTGGACCCGGAGATCGCCGACGCACAGGTGGCCCAGGCCGAGGCCGCGGTGGCCGCCGCGGAGGCCGCCTCCACCATGGCCGCCGACGTGGCCGCCCGCAACGAGAAGCTCCAGCAGCAGGGCGGGGTGAGCGAGGTGGCCCACCGCACCGCCAGCGCCAATGCGGCGCAGGCGCAGGCGCAGTGGATGGCCGCCAAGGCGCAGCTGGCCCAGGCGCGCGCGTCCCGCCGCCGGCACGACCTGCGGGCGCCCTTCGACGGCACCATCATCGACGCACCGGAGCAGACGGGCGCGACGGTGGCGCCGGGCACGCCGCTGTTCAACCTGGAGCGCCTGGACACGCTGCTCTTGAAGACGACGGTGTCGGAGGCCCTGCGCTCGCAGCTGGAGCCCGGCGCCAAGGTGCGCGTGGAGTCGGTGGGCGCGCGCGTGTCCTCGGACGAGGCGGTGGTGCGCACCATCCTTCCCTCCGCGGACCCCGCCACGCGCCGCATTCCGGTGGAGCTGGCCGTCCCCAACGCGGATGGCCGCTTCGTGGCGCACACGCTGGCGCGGGCCGTGCTTTCACTGGGGCAGGCGCAGGACGCCCAGGTGCTGCCGGGCACCGCGTTGTCGGCCCTCAATGGGGACCATGTCTGGGTGGTGGCGTCCGGTCAGGTGCGCCGCGTGGACGTGCGGGTGTTGGAGCGGCGCGAGCAGGGCGAGGTGGTGGTGCTGGCGTCCTCGCCGCTCGACTCCGTCGTTGACCACCCCACTCCGGGCCTGTCGCAGGGCGCCCGCGTCTCCGTGAAGTAGGGAGCCCTCCCCATGCTGCTCAGCGACGTCTCCATCCGCAGGCCCGTCTTCACCGCGATGTTGTCGCTGTGCCTCGTCGTGCTCGGCCTCATGGGCCTGGGCCGCCTGGGCACCGACCTCTATCCGGACGTGTCCTTCCCGGTGGTGGTCATCAACACCGTCTACAAAGGGGCGGGTCCGGGCGAAATCGAAACGCAGGTCATCAAGCCCATCGAAGACGCCGTCGCTGGCATCAGCGGCGTGGACAAGATTCACTCCTACAGCCGGGAGAACGTGGGCATCGTGGTGGTGCAGTTCAAGATGACCGCCCCGCTGGACCGCGCGGTGCAGGACGTGCGCGACAAGGTCGCCGGCATCGTCAGCCGCCTGCCTCAGGACGCGGACGCGCCCGTCATCGGCCGCGTGGACCTGGGGGCCACGCCCATCCTCACCTACGCCGTCTCCGCGGAGCTGCCCTCGCAGGAGCTGCGCCGGCTCATCGACGACCGCGTGAAGCCCGCACTCGCGCAGTTGGAAGGCGCCGCCGAGGTGCGCGTCACGGGAGGAGATACGCGCGAGGTGCAAATCGACATCGATTTGGACAAGGCGCGCGCGGCGGGCGTGTCCCCGCTGGGCATCGCCCAGCGCGTGGCGTCGGAGAACCTGGACCTGCCCGCGGGCCGGCTCCAACTGGGCGCCTCCGAGATGACGGTGCGCTCGCTGGGGCAGTTCCAGAACGTGGATGAAATCCGCGACCTGCCGGTGGCGCGCAGCGCGACGGGCGCGCAGGTGCGGCTGGGCGAAATCGCCAGCGTGACGGACGGCGTGGCGGAGCGGCGCACCCTGGCGCGGCTCAACGGGCAGGACGCCGTCATCCTGGAAATCGTCAAGCAGCCGGGCTCCAACACCGTCGCGGTGAGCGAGGCGGTGCGGAAGGTGATGGCGCAGATGGGCTCGGTGGTGGGGCATGGCTTCCAGGCCACGCTGCTCATCAACCAGTCGGACATCATCCAGGAGAACGCGCACGAGGTCTGGGTGGCGCTCATCTTCGGTGGCGCGATGGCGGTGCTCATCATCCTCATCTTCCTGCTGGACGTGCGCGGCACCTTCATCTCGGCGCTGGCGCTGCCCACCTCCGTGCTGGGCACCTTCTTCGTGATGTACGTGCTGGACTACACGCTCAACCAGATGACGCTGCTAGGCCTGTCGCTGGCCATCGGTCTGCTCATCGACGACGCGGTGGTGGTTCGCGAGGCGATTACCCACCGGCTGGAGAAGGGGGAAGACCCGGAGAGCGCCGCGTCCAACGGCACCAAGGACGTGGGCCTGGCGGTGCTCGCCACCACGCTGTCGCTGGTGGCGGTGTTCGTGCCGGTGGCCTTCATGCCTGGCATCGTCGGCCAGTTCTTCCGGCAGTTCGGCATCACCATCTCCGTGGCGGTGCTGATTTCCCTGTTCATCTCCTTCACGCTGGACCCGATGATGTCGGCGCGGCTGGCGAAGCGGCGCGTGCCGGGCGAGGTCCGCCAGGAGAACGCGGTGGCCGCGGCGCTGCGCCGCTTCCTGGACGGCACCGAGCGCGTCTACGAGTCCATCCTCCGCTGGGTGCTGGCGCACAAGTGGACGACGGTGGGCCTCACGTTGGTGCTGCTGGTGGTGTCCTTCGGAGGCGCCAGCCGCCTGGGCATGGAGTTCATGCCCGCGGAGGACCGCTCGCAGTTCTTCGTGGACCTGACGCTGCCGGACTCGGCGAGCATCCGGGAGACGGAGGCCCGCACCGCCGACGCGGAGGCGCTGCTGCGCCAGCTTCCGGAGGTGACGGACGTTTACTCCATCGTCGGCAAGGACGGCGATGTGAACAAGTCCCGCATGCGCGTGCTGACGGTGGGCAAGGACGCGCGCACCAAGGGCATCCAGGTGCTGAAGGAGGACGCGCGCGCCCTGCTGGAGCCAGGGCTGGTGGGCACGCGGGTGAACCTGAGCGACCCGCCCATCCTGGAGGGCATGGGCGACTACTACCCCATCATGGTGCGCATCACCGGACCGGACCTGGTGCGCGTCAACGAGGCGGCCGAGCGCGTCGCGGGCATCCTCCGCGAGCTGCCGGGCACCGCCGACGTGCGCGTGGAGTCCAACCCGCCCAAGCCGGAGATGCAGGTGCTCATCGACCGCGCGCGCGCCAGCGACGTGGACCTGCACGCGGGCGCGCTGGCCACGCAGTTGCGGCTGGCCATTGGCGGTGACGTGGTGGCGAAGCTGCGCGAGGGCATCACCGAGACGGACATCCGCGTGCGCCTGTCGGAGAAGGACCGCGCCACGCCGGAGCGCGTGCGCCAACTGGAGGTGTACACGCCCAGCGGCCTGCGCCCGCTGACGGACGTGGCCCGGGTGGAGATGAAGAACGGCCCCAGCCTCATCGAGCATGAGAACCGCGAGCGGCAAATCGCCGTGTACTCGCAGTTGGGCCCGGGCGCGGCGCTGGGCGACATCGCCCGGGAGCTGAAGGCGCGCGTGGCGGCCCAGCCGCTGCCACCGGGCTACGCGCTCATCTACGACGGGCAGATGAAGAACCTGGACGAGCAGAACGACGCCTTCGGCGCGGCGTTCGGTCTGGCCTTCATCTTCATCTACATGGTGCTCGCCAGCCAGTTCGAGTCCTACAAGCACCCGCTCACCATCATGGTGTCGCTGCCACTGGCCCTGGTGGGCGCGCTGCTGGGACTGGTGGTGACAGGCTTCCACCTGTCCATGGGCGCCATGATTGGCATCATCCTGCTGATGGGCCTGGTGACGAAGAACGCGATTCTGCTCATCGACGGCGCGCTTCAGAACCTGCGGGAAGGTGACACGGTGGACGAAGCGCTGCTCAAGGCGGGCCCACGCCGGCTGCGGCCCATCCTGATGACGAGCGCGGCCATGGCCATCGCCATGGTGCCCACGGCGGTGGGCACGGGCACGGGTTCGGAGTTCCGCGCACCCATGGCCATCTCCGTGATTGGTGGCGTCATCACCTCCACCTTCCTCACGCTGCTGGTGGTGCCGGTGGTGTTCGCCGGCATGGAGCGCCTGGGCTTCAAGCGCGGCCGTCGGCGCGATGATGCCGCCGCGCCGCCGCACCAGGTGGAGCCCAGGCCCGGTCAGGCGGCCTGAGGTCCACAGGCGCGGGGGGCGTTCATCCCCCCGCGTACAGCGGCGCCATCGCATCCACGATGGCGCCCATCAGCCGCTGTCCGTCGGGCGTGTCCGGGCAGAGTCCGCCCCAGACGAGCGTGAGGCGCTCGGCCACCGGGCGGAAGTACATTCGCCCGCGCATGCGGACCGGCTCGTAGCTCTCCCGGCCGCCCACGAGGTAGTCCTCTTCTGGCACGCCGAACACGGCGTAGTACGTGAGGTCCGGCGCCTGCGCGTCCTGCACCCGGTGCAGTCCGCTGGGGATGATGCAGCTCACCTCCGCCATGTGCCACGGGCCTTCACGGCCCTGGCGCACGTCCAGCACCTCGAAGCACATCTTCGAGGCGGGGCAGCCCAGCTCTCCGGCCGTGAGGAAGTTGTAGTCGAGCCGCGGAATCTCCAGCATCTCGTCCAGGTCCGGGCGGCCGTCGCGGGTGAATCCCCACGGGCTGCCATCCCGCTTGTACGAGCGGATGCCGTAGGCACCGTAGAAGACGTTGTACCAGGGGCTGTGCGGGTTGAAGTAGTTGGAGCAACCGGCCCGCTCCGGGAAGTCTCCGATGGTGAAGGCCACCAGCAGGTCCATCAGCCGCTTGGTGTCGAAGGCCATGAAGGGTTCATGCGCCACCGCGCCAATCGACCCGCGGATGGCGGGCACCGGTGTGGCGATACCGGCCTCCGCCAGGAAGTTCTTCTTCCCCGGCAGCGGCGTGGCTTTCATGGCCAGGATGGCGAGCTCTCGTTGCAGACCCATGGAATTCCTACCCCCTCGCCGCACATCCTAGCGGAGGAAGGGTACACTGCTGAACATGCCGGAGAAGCTCGTCTTCGAGCACACCTTGGAGGGTCTCTTCGTGCGGGGACTGGGTGCCCGCGTCACCCCTGTGCTCCGCGAGCGGCTGCGGGAGGTGGGCGTGGACCTGGAGCGCAAGCTGCAGCCCGCCTACGCCTTTGAAACATGGTGCTTCGCCGTGCGCGTGGCCGCGCGCGAGCTGCACCCGGACGTGCCCGACGACGTGGGCTACGCGCTGCTGGGTGAGCGCATGGTGGACGGCTACCGGGAGACGGTGCTGGGCCGCGCGGCCTTCGGTGTGATTCAGCTCCTGGGCCCCCGCCGGTGCGTGAGCCGGGCCCGGCAGATGTTCCGCTCCGGGAACAACTACACGGAGACACGCCTGGACGACGTGTCCCCCACCGAAGTGGACCTGTGGATGAACGAGGCCGGGGCCATCCGCTACTTCACGCAAGGCGCGCTACGCGCGGGACTGCGCGCCGTGGGAGCGCCGCATGCCGAGGTGCAGGTGCGCGCCTTCACCGACGAAGGCGTCACCTACCGGCTCACGTGGCGCAACGGCCACGAGGCCTGAGCCTGCTGGGATTCCAGGGGCTGGAGCCGTCCTGCTCCAGCCTGGAGGTGTGTCTCAGCGCGCCGCGTGCTCCACCGCGTCTTCCGGAGCCGCGCCCAGGAAGTAGCGCGAGCGCGCCTTGGCGAGCTGCGAGTGCGCTTCCTCCAGCGACACGCAGTCCACCGTGATGTCGTTGTCCGCCGCCGCCGCCGAGGCCACCCGCGCCGTCTGCAGCCGGGCGATGGTGGAATCCGAGACGTGCGCGCACATGACGCAGCCCATCTGCCGGCCGTAGGCCACCACCTCTCCGAAGAGGCTGGCGGACTCCGGCTCCAGGGTCCTGAGCCCACGCATGTCCGCGAGCACCAGGTGTCGTCCTCCTCCGTAGGAGTCTGTTTCGTGACGATACCGGCTCGCGAAGTCCCGCATCTCGTTCGGCCTGACGAACCCACTCAACCGCACGGTGACGGTACGGCGATTCTTGTCATTGATGACTTCGAACATGCGTGCGCCCTCCTCGCGAGGCAAAGATTAACATGAAGACAAACGGGGTTCCATGCGGCCCCCCAGGGCAGGTTCATGGCTGGAAGAGTGTGCAAGCGTGTCTGGGTTGTCTGGCGCCGGTGGAAGTTTCCGCGCGCTGGCACCCGCATGTGGTGACGGCGCAATCCTCCGCCAGGAGGTGAAGCCCGTCTGGAAAAGGCTCAGGCGCGCTGACTGCTCTGGCCGGTGACGACGGCGGAGCCGATGAGGTGCGCCAGCCGCAGGGGCTCGGGGACGAGGCCGCGGTCCGTCACGCGCGCCAGCGCCTCCGCCACCCAGGCGGGCTCCGCGCCCTGCACCTGGAAGGTGAAGCCTCCCAATTGGTGGATGGGGCCCGCGCGCTTCAGCTTCGCCCAGCGCGCGTCCGCGCGAGGCAGACGCCGCAGCGCGCGCTCCACCGCGTCCAGGTCCGGTGGCCGCCGCATCACCGCCACGCACGGCCGCTTCAGCCGGCTGGCCAGCAGGGGCAGGTCCACGACGTTGAAGCCGCCGAACGCAATGCCATCCAGCAGCACCAGGTGGAGCTGCGGGAGGAACTTCCCGCCTTCCAGCAGCCGGCACACCTCCCGCGTGGCGTTCCAGCCGTCGCGGCGCACCCGTCCCCAGACGAGTCCTTCGAAGCGCGTGCCTCCACACACCACGCCCGCCAGGGGCACGGCGGCGCCGGGGCGGCGCGCGAAGGGGCCGTCGTCGAAGCCGATGACACGCGGGAAGCGGGGCAGGCGCATGGGCCACGCAGCCTCTCAGGGGGCGCCCGCAAAGAGAAAGCCCGGACTCGCCATCCGCGAGACCGGGCTTTCATGGCTTCGCCGGACCGCCGTTCAGGCCGCGCGAACGTTCTGCGCCTGCAGACCCTTGGGGCCCCGGCCTACTTCGAACTCCACCTTCTGGCCTTCCTGCAGGGTGCGGAAGCCATCCATGTTGATGGCGCTGTGATGGACGAACACGTCCTCACCGCCGCCGTCCTGCACGATGAACCCAAAGCCCTTCGCATCGTTGAACCACTTGACGGTACCGGTTGCCATGAATCGCGTTCTTTCGTTCCAAAGCGGCTGGGTGGCCGCGGATATCGCCCTCTCAGAAACTGAAGGGCTGTACTGCGAGCCATAGTCTGCCCGGGGCGGGCCACCGAGTGGAAGCCCCCCTGGTTCCCCAGCAGCCAGGAATTCGCGGGTGGACAGGCTTCCTACCCTCGGTGCCCGGGCAGGCGAGGCGCGCATCGCCATGCGTCACGGGCCGCGTGCCTACCGTAGTGGCGACTTCACGACGGCAAGACTGGAAGGAGCGCCACATGGCTGAACCGCAGACCCTGAGCCCGTCCACCCCCAGACTCGTCCCGCCCCCGGTGCCTCCGGAGGGGCGCTTCCGGCGGGGCGTGCGCCGCGCCATGGACCGGAGCGCCGCCGCTGGCATCATCTCCCGTCCGCTCCTGGGACGGCTGCCGTTGCGCCGGTGGGTGCCCCAGGACCTGCACTCGCTCATGGACTACAAGGGCGGGACGGCCTCGGTGGTGGCGGGGGTGTTGTCCGGAGATGCCGTGGCGAAGTCCGCGGGCATTGCCCTGGGGTCCACCATCCTCGGTGTGTCATTGTTGACGGACTACCGCATCAGCTTGACCAAGCTCATCCCCATCGAAGCGCATGAAATCGCCGACTATGCCTTTGGCGCCGCGTCCATCCTCTCGCCCTTCGTGCTGGGCTATGCGAAGCGCAGCCCGCTGGCCGCGGCCATCCACGTGGCGGTGGGCGTGACGACCGTGCTCGCATCGCTGGTGACGGACTACCGGTGCCAGACGGGCATGCACCTGGGCGGCGAGCTGGCGACGGACCCGGGGGCGATTGGCGCGTGAGTGCCCCTGTTCCTCCAGCGCGCGGCAGCACCGTGCGCGGCGCGCTGGAGGCGGCGCTGACGTCCGCTCCGGAGAGCGGCCTCACCGCGAAGGACCTCTCCGCCCTGGTGGGCATCTCCGAGAAGGACGTGGCCGGACACCTGGAGCACCTGGAGAAATCCCTCAAGGTCCAGGGCGCCCGCCTGGAGGTGTTGCCCGCCTCATGCCTGGCGTGTGGCTTCACCTTCAAGGACCGCAGGCGCTTCACGCGGCCCGGTGCCTGCCCCCAGTGCCGCGCCACGCGCATCGATCCGCCGGCCTTCCGCGTCATCGGTTGAAAGCGCCTGGGGACGCCGTCCCGGGCCCGGTGGAAATTTCACCATTCGGTTGACAATCGAGCGGTGGTTGCAGAAATACTCAACCAACTGGATGAATATTGGGAGTGCGTCATGGCGTCGACAGGGAATGACAAGGGTGCGCCGGTTGCCACGGCGATGATGATGATTCGCCGTCCCGTGGCGGACGTCTTCGCGGCCTTCGTGGACCCCGCAATCACCACGAAGTTCTGGTTCAGCCGGGGCAGCGCGCGGCTCCAGCCCGGCGGCACGGCGCAGTGGTTCTGGGACACCTATGGCGTGTCGGCCACCGTGAACGTGTTGGACTTCGAGCCCGGCGCCCGCCTGCGCATCGAGTGGGGCGACCCGGGGGCGATGACCTTCGTCGAGTGGACCTTCACGGCGCTGTCGCCGGACCGCACGTTTGTCCGCGTCGTCGAGTCCGGCTTCCGGGGTGACGACAAGGCCGTCGTGGCGCGAGCGCTGGACAGCACCGGTGGCTTCAACCTGCTCCTCGCCGGGGCCAAGGCCTGGCTGGAGCATGGCATCGCGCTCGCGCTCGTTCCGGACCATGTCCCCGAGGACGCGCGGCACCTCGTCTGACGCCGCGGTTCCCCCCACCCCCACGCATGACCGAAGGCGCCATGAAACGAGACTCGCACGCCCGCCTGTTGTCCTCCGACACCGTCCGTATCGAACGCCTGCTGCCCGGCCCCATCGAGCGCGTGTGGGCCTATCTCACCGAGCCGGAGAAGCGCCGGCTGTGGCTCGCGGGCGGCCCCACGGAGACGAAGGTCGGTGGCAAGGTGGAGTTGCTGTTCCGCCACGCCGAGCTGTCAGAGGAAGGCGGCGCCCCACCGTCGCGCCATGCGGACATGGCACAGGGCCACGTCAATGTGGGGCGCGTGACGGCGTGTGAGCCGCCGCACGTGTTTGCCTATACGTGGGCGGAGAACCACGGGGACCCGTCAGAGGTCCGCTTCGAGCTGACCGAGCGCGAGGACGGCGTTCTGCTGACCGTCACCCACGTGCGACTCGATGGCCGGGACTCCCTGCGCAGCGTGGCGGGCGGCTGGCATACGCACCTCGACCTCCTGGTCGACCGGCTGAATGGACAGCGCTCGCCGGACTTCTGGGAAGCCTACGAGCGCGTCCACGCCGAGTACGTCACGCGCCCGGGCTTTGAGTAACGCGGTTGCTGGCGCTCCCGCGGTGCATCCGGGGGCGGCCCTTGGAGGACCGCACCCGGAGGTCCGTGCCTACTTCGGCTCTTCGGGGACGAAGCGGCAGTCCGGGTCGCTGATGGCGCACAGCTGATTGCAGCAGCCATCCGCCCGGCAGCTGCAGATGGGCTCCTGGATGATGGGCCTGCAGCTCTGTGAGTTGCCGTTGCAGGTCACGGTGCCGCCGTTGGCGCTGTTGGCCGAACAGGCGAAGCCCGTGCCGTAGCACGACTTGATATTCCCACCCTCGCACTCGATCTGCACGAAACAGTCACCGGTCAGCGCGGCCTCCTGCGTGCGGAAGTGGTCCTCGGCGGTGACGTCGTTACCTACCTGGGTCTGCTCCTCGGTGGGCACGGGCCCGCAGGAGGTCAGCATCACCAGCGCCATGACGAAGATTCCAGCCATCGACTTCATGAGAACCTCTCTTCTGTTGGGGGATACCGCGGCTGGGAATATGAGAGGAATTCCCAGCCGTCAATAGTGACACTCCGTGGTGATTGGGTGTCTTTTCCGACCGTTTGAGAGGGATTTGTAACCTTTTATGTCTCGCCCGGTGCGTCACCAGGCGTAGTCCTCCGGGGCGGGCTTGTGGCCCGGGAAGATGTCATCCAGGCGTGACAATGTTTTCGCATCAAGTGTGACATCGGCCGCGTGGACCGCGGCATCGAGCTGGGCGGACGTTCGCGGTCCGATGATGGGCGCGGTGACAGCGGGCTGGTGCAGCAGCCACGCCAGCGCGACGTCACCGGGCTGATGCCCGAGCTCGTCGGCGAGCGCCTCGTAGCGCTCGATGCGGTCGCGGTGCTTCTGGAGGGCTTCCTTGGCGCGTCCTTCCAGACGGCGCTTGCCCTCGCGCTCCTTGCGGAGCACGCCGCCCAGCAGTCCGCCCTGGAGGGGAGACCAGGGGAGGATGCCCACGCCATGGAACTGCGCGGAGGGCAGCACCTCCAGCTCCACGGTGCGGGCCATCAGGTTGTAGAGCGACTGTTCGCTGACCAGTCCGGTGAAGTTGCGCCGTGCCGCCACGGCCTGGGCCTGGGCGATGTGCCAGCCCGCGAAGTTGCTGCTGCCGACGTAGAGCACCTTGCCCTGCGCCACGGCCACCTCCATGGCCTGCCAGATCTCCTCCCAGGGCGTGGCGCGGTCGATGTGGTGGAACTGATAGAGGTCGACGTAGTCCGTGCGCAGCCGCTTCAAGCTGGCATCCAGCGCGCGGCGGATGTTGAGCGCGGACAGCTTGCCCTCGTTGGGCCAGTCCCCCATGGGCGCGTAGAGCTTGGTCGCGAGCACGGTGCGCTCGCGCCGCCGGCCGCCCTTGGCGAACCAGTTGCCGATGACCTCCTCGGTGCGGCCCTTGTTCTCCCCGAAGCCGTAGACGTTGGCGGTGTCGAAGAAGTTGATGCCGTGGTCGAGCGCGGAATCCATGATGGCGTGGGACTCCGGCTCCTCGGCCGTCCAACCGAAGTTCATGGTGCCCAGGCACAGCCGGCTGACGGAGAGCCCCGAGCGGCCCAATTGCGTGTACTTCATGGCGACTCCTCGATGGCCGGAGGCAGGCTCCCTCCACCGAGGACGGCCCGGCCGTTCACCGCCCCGCGGGTGCCGTGCATTCAGGGCATCCGCGGCGCATGGGGGCCAGGGGTTTGCGGTGACGCCCACGCCAGGTGTCGGACAGCCAACCGGGGCGCGTGTCGAGGCGGCGTTGGTGAAACGAAAAAGGCCACCGCCATGAAGGCGGTGGCCCTTGGGGCCGACGGAAGACCGTGGGGCTTACGGGTACAGCGCGCGGGCGCCGCTGCGGTCGTCGCTGGTCAGCACCAGGTCACCCGTCTGGGTGCCGCTGCACTGCGGGTAGTGCATGACGGAGCTGGAGTCATACGGCGTCAGCGCGCGCCAGGCGTTGTCCTCGTAGCAGCCGGTGCTGGTGAGGCGGGTGTGCTCGTGGCGGAAGCCCAGCACGTGACCCAGCTCGTGGCGAAGCACGCCCTCCAGCGTCCAGGGCGCGATGTTCTGGAAGGACGTGGTCGAGATGAGGACGTTGGCGCTGCGGCGGGCGCTGTTGGGGAAGAAGGCGCGCGCCAGGTACTGGGCCGTGTTCGTCTGGTTCACGTCGAACACGACGTTGTTGTTGCGGTTCGTGCACTTCGAGTCTTCAGCGCTGACGTGGACGAACTTGACGTTGGCGGCCGCCTCCCACTCCGCCGCGGCGCTCTTCATCGCGTTGACCACGCGCGTGTAGTTGCCGCCGAACTTGGTGCTCACGCAGTACGTGAGGTTGAGGGCCTGGCTGGCGCTCCACTTGATGTCGCGTCCACCGCTGTAATACACGGCCAGCGCGCCCTGCTGCGTTCCAATGCCGCCAACGGACTGCTCGTAGAACTCGCGCAGCTCCGACTCCGTCGGCAGGAAGATGTCACCGTCGACGACGAAACCACCGGACTCGGGCTCCTGATACGCGCCGGCGCGGAACTCCTCGAACGAGACCTGCTGCGTATCCTGCGTCTCGGACTCAGGGGCGCCGCACGCGGAGCCAAGGACGGAGATGCCTGCCAGAAGCGCAATGGAGCGAAACTTAGCCATGGTGGACCTCGGAGCGAATTCTCGGAATTGAAACGAAAAGCGAGAAGAGGACCCCGGCACCGGGAAAACGGACACACAGGTTCACGCGAATTCTGAAATGGGGCTTGAGTCTCACTGGAAGTGAGAGAGTCTGCTCTGACTCAGGGTGAATCGGCCGCCATCGACGGCGGGCGCTGGGGGCGGTTAACCGAAAAGAAATCCCCCGTGAAAAGGCGGTCGATTCACGGCGGTTTCGTTCGACCACGGAAGCAGGGAGGCTCTTCTCCCGCTCACCCGTGAGGCACGGACCCATGAAGTACCTGCTGATGATCTACGAGAACGAGAAGGCCGCCGAGGCGATGTCGGAGGCGGACGTCCAGCGCGTGATGGGGGAGTACGGCACCTTCGAGGCGGCCATCCAGCAGAGCGGGCACTTCATCTCGGGCGAGGAGCTGGAGCCCACGACGGCGGCCACCACGGTGCGCATCCGCGACGGCAAGCGACTGACGACCGACGGCCCATTCGCGGAGACGCGGGAGCAACTGGGCGGCTTCTTTCTCGTGGAGGCCAGGGACCTCGACGAGGCGATTGGCATCGCGTCGCGCATTCCCAGCGCGCGCAGCGGCTCCATCGAGGTGCGGCCCGTGCGGGAATTCGTCAGGCCCCAGGACTGACGCCGGCTCCCGCGCGGCATGATGGACACCTCCTCCATTCTCGAACGGGCGCACCGTGAGGATTACGGGCGCATCGTGGCCACGCTCATCCGCGTGCTGGACGGCGACTTCGGCGCGGCGGAGGAGGTGGTGCAGGACGCCTTCGCCGCGGCCTTGAATCAGTGGCCGCGCGAGGGTGTGCCGCGCGAGCCGGCCGGTTGGCTGATGCGTGTCGCGCGCAACAAGGCGGTGGACCGCATGCGGCGGTCCGCTCGCCTGGAGGCGCGCGTGGGCGAGTTGGAGGCGGTGGCGCCATCCGTGGACGACGCCGAATGGCAGACGTTGCCGGACGACTCGCTGCGGCTGCTCTTCACCTGCTGTCACCCCGCCTTGTCACCCGAGGCCCAGGTGGCGCTCGCGCTTCGTTGCCTGTGTGGGTTGACGACGGAGCAGATCGCCCGCGCCTTCCTCGTGTCGCCCGCCACGCTGGCCCAGCGACTGGTGCGCGCGCAGCGGAAGATACGCACCGCGCGCATCCCCTACGTCATCCCGGAGCCCGAGGCGCTGGGAGAGCGCACCGAGGGCGTGCTGCACACGCTCTACCTCGTCTTCTCGGAGGGCTACGCGGCCACGGACGGGCCGGCGTTGCTGCGAGTGGACCTTTGCGAAGAGGCCCTGCGCCTGGCCCGGCTGGCGCGCTCGCTGCTCCCAGGCGACGCGGAGGTGGCGTCCCTGCGGGCGTTGATGCTGCTTCACCACTCCCGCCGCCGGGCACGCGTGGCGGCGGATGGCGGGCTGGTGCTGCTGGACCGGCAGGACCGCTCGCTCTGGGATGGCGCGCAGCGGGACGAAGGACTGGCGGAGCTGGGAGCCGCGCTCGCCATGGGGGCTCGGGGGCCGTACACGGTGCAGGCGGCCATCGCGGCGCTGCATGCCCAGGCCCCGCGCGCCGAGGACACCGACTGGGCGCAGATTGCCGCGCTGTATGCGCGGCTGGTGGTGCTGACGCCGGGACCCGTGGTGGCGCTCAACCATGCCGCCGCCGTGGCGATGGCCCGCGGCCCCGAGCACGGATTGTCCCTGGTGGATGACCTGGAGGCCTCCGGACGGCTGGCGGACTACCATCTGCTGCCGGCCGCGCGCGCGGACCTGCTCCGGCGTCTGGGGCGCAAGGACGAGGCCGTGAGTGCCTACCGGCGGGCGCTGGCAATGGTCCGCACCGCGCCCGAGCGGCGTTTCCTGGAAGCGCGGCTTCGCGAGCTGCTGGCGGAGTGAAGGGGCCCGCGCTGGCTTCGTGGTGGGAGCGACAGCGCCTGGGTCAGTCCTCTGTCGATGAGGAAGGTGGCACCCGTTCGATGGTGGCGAGCCAGGCCTGCGCGCCCTCCGGGTCGGTCTGCTCGTAGTGTGCCTCCCGGATGGACTTCACGCGCCAGCCTTCCCCGAAGGCCGCGCTCAGTGCCTCCGGTGGAACGGCACGCGGTCCGTCGCGGAAGTACAGCGCATGGTAGTGCCCGCCGGGCCGGAGCACGCTCGCGAGGCTGGCGGCGAACGCGGGCCGGTCTCCAGGCTCGAAGACGTGGAGCAGGGCCGAATCAATGACGGTGTCGAAGCGCCGGCCCAGCGTGGCCAGCTCCAGGGCGTTGCCCACACGCAGGTCCACGTCGAGCCCGCGCAGACGGGCCGTCTCGCGCGCCCGCTGGATGGCCGGCTCCATCATGTCCACGCCGCACACCGGCAGGCCCTTGGCCGCTAGAAAGAGGGCGTTCTCCGCGAAGCCGCAGCCCACGTCGAGCACCTCGCCGGAAATCGCGCCGGCCTCCCACAACTGGACGAAGGCCCGTTGGGGCCGGCCGATGTCCCAGGGTGCGCCCAGCAGGTATGCCGAGCGGAAGAACTCGCGCCGGACCGCTGCCCCTTCATGCTCCCGCCGCATGCCGCACCTCGCCTTCCTGTGTTTGGTGAGAGCGATGCCGCGGAATCAGCCGGACCCCGAGCGGCTGGAGCGCGAGCGCCGGCCGGGGCCGCACCACGCAGCCTGGTGCCAGCTCGAGCCGGAACCGCCGCGCCACGCACGCGGTGATGAGCACCGTCTCCATCATCGCCAGCGCCGAGCCGATGCAGAACCGGGGGCCGCCGCCGAACGGGAAGTAGACGTACCGGTGCATGCGTTGGGCGTCCTCGGACAGCCAGCGCTCTGGACGGAAGGACTCGGGGGCGTCGAAGTAGCGCGCGTCGCGGTGGGTGACCCACTGGCTCACCGCCAGCATCGTGCCCGCCGGGACGTGGAACCCACCGAGCTCACAGTCGCGCAGCGCCTCCCGGCTGGTAATCCACGCCGGTGAGTACAGGCGCATGGCCTCCTTCACCACTGACTCCGTGTAGCGCAGGCGCGGAAGGTCCTCGGCGCCAGGGAGCCGGCCCCCGAGCACCGTCTCCAGCTCCGCCACCAGCCGGGCCTCGGCCTCCGGGTGCTGGGCCAGCAGGTACCAGGCCCACACGAGCGCGTCCGCCGTCGTCTCGTGTCCGGACATGATCATCGTCGCCAGCTCATCGCGCAGCTGGGCCTCGGAGAGGGGTACCGGAGCGGACAGCAACAGGGCGAGCAGGTCCGTGCGCGACTCCGGTTGCTCCCGATAGCGGCGCACGAGCGTCGCCAGCAGCGTGTTGAGCCGGCCCAGGGCGCGGCGCAGGCGGAGGTTGGTGGGCGTGGGCACCCAGATGGGCGGCCGCAGGGGACTGTCGGTGTGCCGCATGACGGCGTCCACGGCGTCAGCCACGTGGCGGGCCTCGTCGTCGATGGGCGTGTGGAAGAGGAATCGGCTGACGATGTCGAGCGCCAGCGCGGATACGTCCGCGTGCACGTCCCGCGCGTCGCCCGGGCGCCACGTCTGGAGCATCGTTTCGGTGAGGGCCACCACGGTGTCACCACACGCAGCCACGTGCTTGCGATGGAACGCGGGCTGGACGAGGCGCCGCTTGCGCAGCCAGTCCTCGCCCTCGCTGTTCATCATCGCTTCGGGAAAGCCGCCTTTGTGACGCTTGCCTTGGCCCACTCCGGCGAGCTTCACGAAGTTGCCGTCGCCGTTGACGAGGACGCGTTCAATCAGGTCCGGGTGATTGAGGAGGAAGTTGCGCTTCCCCAGGCGCACCACGTCGCCGTACTCCCTGGCGCAGCGGGTGAGGAATCCCAGCGGGTCCTCGGAGAACTCCACCAGGTTGCCAGCAATGAAGTGGCCCTGAGGCCCCGGCGGAAGGCGCACCTGTGGCATGAACGGGTCCTGGAGGAGGGGAACTGCCGCTGGCGCAGGTGGAGCGAACCCTGCGCTCCACCCACGTCGACCAGCTCTTGAGACCCAACCGTCAGGGCGCAATGCCTGACGGCTTTTGACTAGTAATAGATATACGGGGCGGAGAGCTTGTCCGCGCGAGCAAACCGCATCAGCACAGCCAAAGAGTACAGGGCCTTCTTCATGGCGAACTCCTGGTTTGAGGTGGTGGCGTCTTGCTGTCTGCTGACGTCATGGCCAGCGCGGCGAAATGTGGCACAGCCCGAGAAGGCAGTGCAAGTGTATGTGATTAGTGGAAACCCCTTGCTTTCCAGGCTGGCGCGCCGCGCCATCACCGGTAGTGGGTGGCAATCCAGTCGCCTTCAATCTGCTGCACGGAGATGTCCAGCTCGTAGATGGCGCGCAGGACGTCGGGGCGCATGATGTCCTCCGGGCGGCCCTGGAACGCGACCTTGCCGTCGCGCATGGCGACGATGTGGTCGGAGTAGCAGGAGGCGAAGTTGATGTCGTGCAGCACCAGCACGAAGCTCTTGCCCAGCGTGTCCGCGGCGTGCCGGAGCCGCTTCATCATGGACACCGCGTGTTTCAGGTCCAGGCCGTTGAGCGGCTCGTCCAGCAGCACGTGGTCCGTGTCCTGGCAGAGCACCATGGCCACGAAGGCGCGCTGACGCTGGCCGCCGGACATCTCATCCAGGAAGCGGTCGGCGAGCGCGCTCAGCCCCATGTGTTCGATGGCCCGCTCCACGTGTTCGCGGTCCTGCACGGTGGGGCGGCCCTTGGTGTGCGGATAGCGGCCGAAGGTCACCAGCTCACGCACCGTCAGGCGGGCGGAGATGTGGTTGTCCTGCCGGAGGATGGCCAGCCGCTTCGCGAGCGTGTCCCCCGGCGTGGTGGTGACGTCCAGCCCGTCCACCCAGACGTTGCCCGACGACATGGGCATCACCCGGCTCATCATGGACAGCAGGGTCGACTTGCCCGCGCCGTTGGGGCCGATGATGGAGGTGATGCCGCCCACGGGCAGGCTCAGGGTGACGCCATCCACCACCAGCGTTTCACCGTAGCGCTTGCTGACGTTCTTCGCCTCGATCATCTCGTGGCCTTTCTCATGAGCATCGCGATGAACACCATCCCGCCGACGAACTCGATGATGACGCGTGGATTGGTGTCCAGGCGGAAGACGCGCTCCAGGATGAACTGCCCGGCGACCAGGGCGATGGCGGCGATGAGCGCGGCGGCGGGGAGGACGAACGCGTGCTGGTACGTCCGCATCACCGCGTAGGCGATGTTGGCCACCAGCAACCCCAGGAACGTCACGGGCCCCACCAGCGCGGTGGACACGGCGACCAGGATGGCCACCAGCGCCAGCACCCAGGACACCGTCCGCTGGTAGTCCACGCCCAGGTTGATGGCGGCCTCCCGGCCCAGCACCAGGACGTCACAGGCGCGCAGCAGCCGCAGGCCCAGCACGGAGACCCCCAGCGTCAGCACCGCGGAGAGCAGCAGCAGGTCGTGCTCCGGGTCGTTGAAGCTGGCGAAGAAGCGGTCCTGCAGGAAGATGAACTCGTTGGGTTCGATGACGCGCTGGACGAAGGACGACAGGCTCCGGAACAGCACGCCCATCACCACGCCGCTGAGCAGCAGCAGGTGGACGTTGCCCCGGGCCATGCCGAAGAGCCAGCCGTGCAGCACGGCGGAGAAGGCCACCATGATGATGACCTCCGCGCCGAACAGGAACCGGGGATCCAGCCCCGCCACGGTGGTGGAGCCCAGGAAGAACACCAGGCACGTCTGGATGAGCACGTACAGGTAGTCGAACCCCATGATGGCGGGGGTCAGCACGCGGTTGCCCGTCACCGTCTGGAAGAGCACCGTGGAGACGGCGACGGCGTAGCCCACCAGCAACGCGGTGGCGACCTTCTTCCCGCGGAAGGGCAGCACGAAGTCCCACGGGCCGCTCACGTCGACGAGCATGAACAGGGCCATGAAGGCCACGGCCACGCAGCCCAGCACGAGCAGGGGCCGCAGGGGGCTGACGGGCGGGGCGCTAGCTGGCACGGGCGCCTCGCTTCAGCAGGAGGTACAGGAAGAGCACGCTGCCGATGACGCCGGCGATGGTGCCTCCGGGAATCTCATACGGGTGGCGCACCACGCGGCCCACGATGTCGCAGAGCAGCACGAAGGCCGCGCCGCTCACCGCGACCCAGGGAATGGACCTGCGCGCGTTGTCGCCCATGACCATGCTGACCAGGTTGGGGACAATCAGGCCCAGGAACGGAATCATGCCCACGGTGACGACGACCATCGCGGTGACCAGGGCGACGATGACCAGCCCCAGCGCGACGATGCGCGGATAGTTCAGCCCCAGGTTGGCGGTGAACGTCTCGCCCATGCCGGCCACGGTGAAGCGGTCCGCGGCGGTGTAGGCGGCGCAGGTGAGGCCCAGGGTCACCCACAGCAGCTCGTAACGGCCGCGAAGCACGGTGGAGAAGTCGCCCGTGGTCCACGCGTTGACCGTCTGAAGCAGGTCGTACCGGTAGGCGAAGAAGGTCGTCGCCGAATCGATGATGCCGCCCAGAATCAGGCCCACCACCGGGACGATGAGGGCCGAACGCAGGGGAATGCGCCGCAGCACCAGCAGGAACAGCGCCGTCCCCGCGAGGGCGAAGACGGTGGCCACCATCATCTTCCCGAGCACCGGAAGGCCCGGCGCCAGCAGGGTGGCGGTCAGCAGGCCCAGGCTGGCGGACTCCGCGGTGCCCGCCGTCGTGGGCTCCACGAAGCGGTTGCGAGCAATCATCTGCATGAGGAGGCCCGCCACGCCCAGGGACGTGCCCGCCAGCATGACGGCGAACAGGCGCGGCAGCCGGCTGATGACCAGCACCTGGAGGGCGCGGTCATCCGGCTCGGGCGCGAAGAGGGCGCGCCAGGACACGTCACTGGCGCCAATCAGGAGGCTGACGACCGCCAACGTGACGAGGACGGCGGCGGCGGCGAACGCGCGCTTCACGGTGGGGATGGACTACTGGGCCTGCGCGTAGGCGCTCGCGACCTGGTCGCGGAGCTGTTTGACGGACTGGATGCCGCCGCCGGTCAGGTAGGTGACGCTGGGGTCCAGGTAGATGACCTGGTTCTTCTGCCAGGCCGTCGTCTGCCGCACCAATTCGTTGTCCAGCACCTGCCGGGCATTGCCTTCCTTCTGGCCGGTGGCGGCGTCCCGGTCGATGACGAACAGCCAGTCGGGGTTCTTCTCCCGGATGAACTCCGCGCTGATGGACTCGCCGTGCAGCGAGGTGCGCAGGCCCTCGGCGGCCTCGGGCACGCCGAAGTCACCATGGATGACGCCAAAGCGCGAACCCGGGCCATAGGCGCTCATGCGCCCTCCGGTGACGAGCACGACCAGGCCCTTGCCGCGGGTCGCCGTCACCTGCTGGAGGTCCGCCACCGACTTGCGCAGGTCCTCAATCAGGCCGCGCGCCTTCTCCTCCTTGCCGAAGACGCTGGCCAGCATCTCCGTGTTGGCAATCACCGAGGCGATGAAGTCCTTGCCGCTCATCGGCACGTCGATGGTGGGCGCGATGCGGGAGAGGTTCGAGTACTTCGCGCTGGAGCGGCCCCCGGTGATGATGAGGTCCGGCTTCGCGGCCTGGAGTGCCTCGTAGTCAGGCTCGAACAGGGTGCCCATGCGCGGGTACTTCGCGTCCCGGAACTGGGTCAGGTGCTGGGGGAACATGTCGCCGGCCACGCCGTGGACGTCCACCTCCAGGGCCTGGAGGATGTCCAGCGCCACCAGGTCGAACACCACCACCCGCCGCGGCTTCAACGGGACGACGGTGGTGCCTTGTCCGTGCGTCACCGTCCGGCCCTCTGGCGCGGCAGCCTCCGCGGCGGGAGCGGACGCGGCGGCGTCCGGGCGCTGGAACCTCACGCCCACCCACAGGACGGCCAGCACGACGACGACGGAAAGCAGGGCGAAGAGCGGAAGGGAACGCCTGTTGGATGGACTCACGGTGGTCGCTGGATAGGGTGATTTTGATTCTGCGAATCAGTCGCGCATCATAGATGCTTACGTCCGCACCGTCAAAGCCTGGGTGTTTCTTCTGAGGGGCGAGGAGGCTGGGGTTGCCCCCGTCAAGCCGGACAGCTCAGGGGGAGCGTTGGAGGTGCGGAGTTCGCGAGGCGCGTTCACCGAGGCCATGCATGGAGACGGCGCGAACCTCCATTGCCAGCCATTGGGCCGCACGCGCACGGACGTGCGCAGTTTCGCTTTCTTCGCGGAGCGGCTCGGCCGCCGCGTGCCTTCGCGCGCCGGTCCGTCATGGAGATGATGTGGGCAGGGCCGGGCGGATGTCTGTGTTCGCTCGCGCATGCAGGGGCATGAAGAGCGCGCGGGCGCCGTCCGCGAGCACCGGCAGGGCCACCGAAGGCTGGAGGACGGCGCCCAGCCCCGCCTGGAGATGCAGGACGCGGTTGAACTGCCGGTGCACGGCGGCGTCCTGGGAGCTGCGCTCCATCATCCGCCGGATGTACCAGTGCAGCACCCCCACGCCGGGCTTCCGCTGGCCAACGGCCTGCGGGTACTGCAGGTCGATGTTCGTGCCCATGAACCAGGGCAGGCGGATGGTGTCGGACAGGCGCTTGCGGAAGCGCTGGGCGAGTCCGTCGAGCGTCGTGGGGACGCGCCTGGCCTGCTCTTCGATGCAGGCGTGGAGCAGCGCCGCGCCCTGGGCCGCCACCGACATGCCCTGGCCGAAGACGGGGTTGAAGGCACACACGGCGTCACCGACGATGACCCAGTTCTCCGGGAAGCGCGCGAGGCGTTCATAGTGCCGCCAGCGGCTCTCCTTCACCTTGTGCAGGGTGAGCGGTCCCAATGGCCGGGCCTCCCGCAGGCAGGCGTACAGGTCCGGCTGGGGCAGTGAGCGGGCGAACGCGAGGAAGCCTTCGTCGTCCGTGGGCGCGTGCTCACCGAAGTACCCATTGAGGGTGACAATCCAGCGGTCCTGCTCCACGCGGCAGATGAAGCCAGTGCGCCAGTTCACCGGCGGACACGGGTACTGCATGAGGACCTTCCAGTCCTCCTGGCGGTGCGCGGGAGGTTCGTAGAGGCGGGTGGTGTACGCGAGGTCCACCCGCACCTGTTCCTCTTCGGGACGTGCATGGCCCAGGGCCTCCAGCCACTGGGGCGCACGCGAGCCCCGGCCCGTGGCATCCACCACCAGCGCGGCCTCCAGCGGTTCCTCCACGCCGGCCTTCTTCAACCGCACGCCGGTGACGCGCTGGTGGGAGGCGTCCGTGAGCAGTCCTTCGACCGAGACGCCGCCGTGAAACTCGACGTTGGGCAGCGCCAGCACCCGGCGCAGCACGTGCCATTCCAGGAAGGGACGCGTACACACCAGCAAGGGAAGTCCCTGGGGGACGCGCGACTTCCAGACGCCGAAGTGGTGCCACGCGACGTCCCGGGTCGAATCGATGAGCGCGGCCCCCTGGTCCTGGAGGTCCTGGAGGAGGCCGGGGAAGAAGCGCTCCAGGAGGCGGTGACCCGCGTCCAGCATCACGTGGACGTGCGTGCCCTGGGGAACACCCTTGCGCGCCGCGTGCGTATCGGGGAGCGGGTCCCGCTCCAGGATGATGACTTTCTCGAAGTGGTCCGCGAGCGCGCGGGCGCTCAGCAGCCCCGCCATGCTGCCGCCCATGACCACGGCACGTCCAAAGCGATGTCCAGGCACGTCCACGTTTCAGGCCCCCTGCGTTCCATCCAACGTGCCCGCTTCGGGTGAAGGCATGGCCTTCTCCCGAAACCAGTCGCCGTCAGTGGGTACATTTCATGGCGTGGGTCTGACGTGTGTTTGGAATGCGCACGCCCTGCCCAGGTCTGGCGTCTACTCAAAACCGTTCGCGGCCGGGGATACAGTCACGCATGTTGATGTGCGTGCTCGCCATGTTGGATTGGCACGCTGCGTACTGGGGCGCGGGCTGGCCATACTGACGCGTGTTTCCGCACTTCGCCGTACAGGCCTGCACGCTCTCGAACCCGTAGATGAGGTCTCCAGAACCGGGAGCTGGACGTCTCCATCGACTGGTTTTTTCCTCACCAGCGACCCGAGCGCACTTCCTTGGCCAGACGCCGTGTTGGATTTCCTGAAGCGGCCGGCCCTCCAGGGCAATGGGCGTTCGCCACCCTGCTTCCCACCGTCCCCCGGTTTCGGGCCGGAGAGGAGTGGTGCACATGCGCGTTGGAAGCTGGTGTGTTCTCGCGGGGCTGGGGATGCTGGGCTGTGGTGGTGTCGAGGAGGACGTGAGCGCCGCCACCAGGGACGCGCGAGTCCAGGCACACGCCTGTGCTCCCGGGGGCACCGTCTACAAGGTGAAGGACATCCTGCCTCCGGGCGCGCCGCTCCCGTCCCCCAACGTGCCGGTGCCCGACTCACTGACGAACGTGCAGGGCACGCTCTACTTCGGGTCGGACCTCTACGGAGACCGCGCCACCCTGTGGCGCAGTGATGGGACCTCCGTGGGCACCGTGCCCGTGAAGGAGTTCATCGCGCCGGGACCGGGCTACCAGGGACTGAGCGCGTTCACGCCGGTGGGCGCCCGCCTCTTCTTCATGGTGAATGAGTCGCCATTTGGAAGGGAGTTGTGGGTCAGTGATGGGACGGGAGCGGGCACGCGGCTCGTCAAGGACCTCGAGCCGGGGACCGCAAGTTCCTCGCTGTCCTACCTGGGACAGGCAGGGGACGTGCTGACGTTCTTCCGGAACTCCTCCGCGGGAGCCGGGGTGTCGCTGTGGCGCTCCGATGGGACGGAGGCGGGGACGTTCCAGCTCATGGCCTACGGACCGGACCAGGAGGTGTCGTCACGCTCAGTGGAGGTGGCGGGGGCGCGCTTGTTCACCATGAGCAGCACGGTGGCGGGCACCTGGCTGTGGCGGACGGATGGAACGGTCGCGGGAACCAGGCAGGTCAAGCGTCTGGACGCGGAGCGGATCTATATCTCCAGCTGGGAGCACACCGAGACGGGCGTGGGTGTCTTCACCTTCTGGGACTCGGGGGCCATCACGGAGGTCTGGAAGACGGACGGGACTCCGGGCGGCACCGTGCGCCTGGAGTCCTTCGGTGGCGATGTCCGGCTGCTGGGGGCCCTGGGTGGGCACGTCTATCTGTCGTCCGTGGTCGGGGGAGGGACCTCCTTGAGGGTGTCGAGGGTGTCGCTCGCGGGCGGTGGCAAGGAGACGGTGACCACGCTGCCCAACCGCTACGCGGGCCAGCCCGGCGCGTGGCCCTTCACGCAGATGGCGGTGCGCGCGGGCGGGAAGCTCTATCTGTCCGTGGGCATCGGCACGCCCGGGCCCGCGCCTCGCGAGGTGAGCCTCTGGGTAACGGATGGCACCGCGGCGGGGACGCGGGAGCTCAGCCGGGGCCTGTCGACGTCCGATGAGTGGGCTTCGCCGCTCTTCGACACTGGCGCCGGGACGCTGCTCTTCAGCTCGAACGAGGGCGGCACGGGCCTGGAGCCCTGGGTGACGGACGGCACGCCCGAGCGGACAGGTCTCGTCGCGGACCTCAGCCCCCTGGGCGGCTCCTCGCCCGAGGACTTCACCCGCGTGGGCGGCACCGTGTTCTTCCGCGCCTACTCCAACACCTGGGGTGACGCGCTGTGGGCCATGCCGACCAATGTGACATGCCCCACCCAGGAGCTCCTCGCGCGCTGACGCGCCGTAATGGCGTGAGGCGGTGGATGGCGGCGTGCGTCCGAGCCTGCCTGGAGCAAGGCTCGACGCACGCGGTCGCCGCCGGTGTCGGGAAAGTCCCAGTTGTGACATGAAATGTAACAACCAGGCATCCAGACATCAGTGATGGGGCTGGCTCTTGCCAGGAAATACGGGAGGATCCAAACGAGAATCCTGTCGTTGCGCGCCTCGTCGTGCTGGTGCGAAATGGTTGCGTTTGATGATGGGTTGCCGTGATTTGACCATTAGTCATGGTTGGATTATCTCTTCGTGCGCCACTTCATGACGCAGTCCTGAAGCCTGTCGTCCATGCCGATGGTTTGAAAGGGCAGGGCCTCGCTGAGCTGTGCAAGAGGCCCGGGCCCGGAGCCGCTCCTCTCGTCGTCCCGCAGTCCACCTCCACAAGGATGGTCGCCTGTGAACAGTCCCATTCTGATTCTGGGTTTGCTCGTGGCCAGCGCAGGCCCGAGTCATGCCGCGAACTCCTCGCGTGAAAGGGCGGCCAAGGTGAACTCCGCCAGCACCAGTGCCTCGACGGACCGCGTCTCCATGCAGGCCAATGGTGCGAGCCTGGTGGTCGAGCTCAAGACGGTGCGTGACCTCAGCGCGGTGGTCGTGACGGAGTCTTCTCCGGTGGCGTTCTGGCCCTTCCAGAAGAACGACGTCATCGTGCGCATCAACACGCAGCAGATTTCCCGCCCGTCGGACATCCTCTTTGTCTGGCGCACCGGAGCGCCCTCGTCCTTTGAGTTCGAGGTCCTCCGAGGCGGCACGCGGCTGGTGTTCACTGGCACGGCGGCGGAGTTCCCGGGGCTGGCCCTGCCCCCCACGCCGGAGC